>JABFSL010000002.1 GCA_013140605.1 Anaerolineales bacterium | reverse complement strand
GTCAAAGACTTGCAAAATGCGCGGATGGCGGGAATTTGCCAGCCAATCATTTACAGCAGGAGCAAAGGAAAGAGAATTAATGGATTGCATTAGCGTATAATTCTGGATAGAGTTTATCATGTTCAGTTGCTCCGCAAAAATCATTGTGATATGGATTCGATGCGATCTTTATCAGGCTGTTCCAAAAGGAGTCTCGAATGACTGAAAATTTTCTTGCCAAGATATTTGAGCATAACAACTGGGCGAACGAAAAAATTATTCAGGCTTGCATTGCACTGAGTGATGAGCAACTTGATGCTCCGCCACAATCTGCCACGGAAGGAAGTATTCGCAGTACCTTGTCCCATCTTGTATCGGCACAGTATGGTTACTTGCGAATCTTGACTCTGCCGCCCGAAGAGAGAAAAGACCGTGTCATTTTGCAGTTTGCCGACCTGCAAGAGTCGTTGAAGGATAGCGGAGAGAGGTTGTTGGAACTCGCCAGAGATGAAAGCAAACTTCCCGCGACTCGCATCCAAACAAGGGATGGCTACTACGTGGAACCGTGGGTTATTATGGCGCAGATCATCAACCATGCCACCGAACACCGCGAGCAGATCAAAAGCATGCTCACTTCTCTCGGCGTGTCTCCCCCTTCCATTGACGGCTGGGATTATGGAGAAGTTACAAACGCGCTCATCCCGATATCGAAGTGAAGGAATTCATGACTGCTCAATCATTCCAATGTCCATCTTGTGGCGCTCCCTTGAAACCAAGAGAGAACGCTTCGATTATTAGTTGTCCGCATTGTTATACTTCGGTGATCGTGCCGGAAGAATTGCGGCAGGATCCTGAGGCGGGAGAGTGGGTCACCCTTGTCTTTGATGGTTTTGCCTCAGATGATAATAACTGGTTGGTTGGAAATCAGACGAGCGAATATTTCGCTAAATTAAATCGGACGATTGCAGACGGGCGCTATCGCTGGGAAGCGGAGCTCGGCAAACTCAACAGTATTTCACGAGCCTGGTTGACGGGATATCAGGTTTCAGATTTCCACCTGATCGTCAATTGTAAACACATCAGCGGGAGCAAAGCGGGCAGTGCCTGGGGGATGATTTTCCGAGTTCGGGATAACCAGAACCATTATTCGTTTCGCATGACAGACAGCGGGTCTTTTGCGGTCTCAGTGCAAAATGATGGTCAATGGTCGAATCTCGTGGATTGGACAAAAACAGACACGATCAAACCAAATGGGGTCAATCAGTTGGAAGTCCTGGCGCGGGGAACTCACTTCACCTTTACGATCAACGGTCAGGTAGTGAGTGAAATTGACGACGATCATTTCAGTCAGGGGTTGGTTGGGTTGGCAATTGAGGGATACACACTTGGGGAAAAAATAATATTCGATTTTATAGACGTCACTTTGCGTGAGAGGAAAACAACGTGAAAGCAATTGTGTATTACCAATATGGTTCACCCGATGTTCTTAAATTTGAAGAGGTCCAAAAGCCGACCCCCAGGGATAATCAGCTGCTCATAAAAGTTTATGCGACCTCCATCAACAGATCTGATTGGGAGGGCTTAACAGGCAAACCACTCTATGCACGCTTTGGGGGACTCATCAAACCCAGAGATAAAATTCTTGGATCTGACGTCTCGGGGATGGTTGAAGCGGTTGGCAAAGATGTCAGGCAGTTTAAGCCCGGGGATGAAGTCTTTGGGCTCATGCTGAATTATGGAGGCAGCTTTGCAGAGTATGCCTGTAAGTCTGAAAAGGGATTGGCGCTGAAACCCGCCGGTCTGACATTCGAGGAAGCCGCGGCCATCCCGCAAGCCGCATTTATCGCCCTGCAGGGGATCCGTGAGAAAGGAAAGGTTCAGCCGGGGCAAAAAGTTTTGATCAATGGTGGGGGCGGTGGGACAGGCGCATTTGCAATTCAACTTGCCAAATTAGCCGGGGCTGAAGTGACTGGCGTGGACAACACGGAGAAATTGGAATTGATGAAGTCACTTGGCGCGGACCATGTCATTGATTACACCAAAGAAGACTTTACCAAAAATGGAAAACAATATGACCTGATCCTTGATGTGATCGCACATCGTTCAGTTTTCGCCTATAAGCGCGCACTGGCTCCAAATGGATGTTATTTCCTGGCTGGGGGTTCTGTCGCTACAATGTTCCAGGTTTTGCTCCTTGGATCATGGATTGGAAAAACGACGGGCAGGAAGATACGCGTCCTGATGGTTGAAACAGATGCAAAGGATTTGGTTACTATGACCGAACTTATTGAATCTGGCAAAGTCAAACTTATCATCGACAAACGTTACCCCTTAAGCGAGACCGCTGAAGCGCTCCGTTATCTTGGTGAAGGACACGCCAAAGGAAAAGTCGTTATCACTGTCGAACAGAATTACAAAAACAAATCAGGATGAATATCATGAAAGCAATTATATGGACTAAATATGGATCACCGGACGGCCTTCAACTCCGAGAGGTAGAAAAGCCCACCCCCAAGGATAATGAAGCCCTGATCAAAATATACGCGGCAACCGCGTCAAGAGCGGATACCGAATTTCGAAGGCTCAAACTTCCATTCCTGTTTGCGATTCCCATTCGACTCTATCTTGGGCTTATAAGACCAACTCGAATAAAGATACTTGGAACCGAGTTTGCGGGAGAGATCGTCGCCACTGGCAAAGAAGTAGCTCAATACCAAACAGGCGACCAGGTGTATGGGTATACAGGTCTCGGCATGGGAACCTATGCGGAATACATGTGCCTGTCTGAAAAACCTTCAGCGCTGCTGGGTGTGATGTCAAAAAGACCGACCAACATAACCTACGAGGAAGCAGCCGCCGTTCCCTTTGGCGGACTCGAAGCCCTGCATTCCCTCGGACGAGCAAACATCCAGCGCGGACAAAATGTGTTGATCGTTGGCGCGGGCGGGAGCATTGGCACGTATTCCGTTCAGCTTGCCAAACACTACGGCGCGGAAGTGACGGGTGTGGACAGCGGCGGCAAATTGGACATGCTGCGCTCCATCGGCGCGGATCATGTGATTGATTACAAGCGGGAAGATTACACAAAGAACGGACAGAAGTACGATGTCATCATGGATACGATAGGCGGAAGCCCGTTTGCAGGGAGTGTAAGGTCGCTCAATGAGAACGGAACCTATCTCAACGTGAACCCAAAAATGATTCACAGACTTCAAATGGGATTGGCCTCAGGGAGAAGTAATAAGAAACTTCTCTCATGGGAAGGGAGTTATACGACCGAAAATCTGCTTAGACTCAAAGAGTTGATCGAAGCAGGGGCGATCAAACCCGCCATTGATCGAACGTATCCTTTGGAGCAGATTGCCGAGGCGCACAGATATGTCGAAACGGATCAAAAAAAGGGGAATGTGGTGATTACCTTGGAGCATATTCACAACCCGCCCTCAAAGGAGAAGCCATGAACAATTCAAATCGCCGTGTCGATGCAAGCGTGGGATAGGGAAAACGCTGGCATGCACTCAAAGAGCGTCTTATCAAGAATCACGAGTTAATATAAAGCCTGTTCACCTGTAGAATTATCACTGAATTTTCTTGCAAACTCATCTTAAAAGACAGCATAATTCTGGATATAGTCTAGGTTAGGTGGCTGAATATACACACTAAATTATAGACTCGACGTAAAATGGAGGCATGGACACCAAACAGAGATTGCGACGTTCAGTTCGACCTGCTGCAATTATATCGATCATAGCTGGTGCAATTCGATGGGTAGCAGGTAATATGCTAGGGGATTATATTGTTCGCTCGTTGAGTGCTTACGGCATATCAGCGGATGCTCCGATTGCTTGGTTCCTTGCTTGGGTTTTTGCTTCCCCACTAAACCTACTTGTTTCGACGTTTATTATTGTTTTAATAATTTCTTTACTAATCGACAACCTCAATAAAAAAGAGAATGAAAAAATTGAAACACAAACAGCCGTACATTTAGAGGTTGACGGTCACGGTAAAGTTGCTGGTCGTGATATTGTTGAAACCCATCATCATTACTCTGAAGAAAAAAGACAGCCTATTAGTAGCCCGAATATAAATATTGAAATTTCCTATTTTGTTTTAGCAGAAACGATCGAGGAAAAACGGGCCGAACGCCAAACACATAGACCGATAAAAACTAGACGACTACCATACTCAATAAAGAATGAGGGTGAGATTGGAATTAAGGATTGTAGAATTAAAATGACAAGCCTTGTTCTCAGAGACAGTCCTAATAATTATTATTCAAATACAACTAATTTACCAATAGAAGACAATTCAATTAAGTGGAAGAACTCAGATAAGGAGCGAATTGATTTAGGCATTGGTTCTGATGAGCCAATCATCTTAGCAAAAATACCAGACTATAACGCAATTCCAATTTTCCAGTTTGTTGTGTTTGGTGATGAAAAGAAAAGTCTTCATGAAAAGGTGGCTCGAGTTTTTGAAGGTACGTGGGATGTTGGCGTACAAGTCGAGGGAAAGGTCGAAAGTAACGGAATAGCAACAGATTTGGCACCAATTAGATTTACTATTTCATTCAGATTTGAAAATTTTAGTTTGATACCATTGGAAGTAAGCAAAACGAAAGGCATAACAATTAAGCCATCCACTTAACAAAGCGTGTGGCGTACAGTAACGATGGGGCAATGGAAAAAGCCTGATGGCCAGAATCAACTATCGGCTAAGAATGAAGCGGGGGTCTCGATACACTTCGCTACTCGACCTCCAGCACTTCATCCAATTACTGGTGGTTTCGATACGCCCTTCGCAAAATCGCTCAGGGCTACTCAACCACCGAGCCTACCAACAACTCTCTAATCTCTAATTCTCTAGTCTCTATTACTCACCAATTCCCACAACCGATTCGAATTCAGCGGAATTTCCAAGATTTCAAAATCCACATCATGCAAGGCGTCCTCCAACGCCTGCGCAAACAGCGGACCGACAGGGATCGCGCCCGCTTCGCCCGCGCCCTTCACGCCCATCGGGTTGAGCGGCGAAAGCGTTACGCCATGTCCCGTTTCGATGCGCGGCACATCCAGGCTCGTGGGCAGGTGATAATCCATGAACGTGCCGTTGAGCAGTTGCCCGTTTTCGTCGTAGGCGAGCCGCTCGTAAAACGCATTGCCAATGCCCTGCGCCACGCCGCCATGGATCTGCCCATCGAGGATCAGCGGATTGATGACCTTGCCGCAATCATGCACGACGAGATATTTCTGGATGTGGATCTGCAGCGTCTCGGGATTGACCTCCACGATCATGGCGTGGATGCCACTGGCAGTGGCGCCTCTTTCTGGACCGAAATAGCTGGTCGCTTCCAAACCAGGCTCTGTCCCAGGCTTGACCGCTCCGCGCATCGGATTCGCCTTGCCTGCGAGTTCACCCAACGAAATGGACATGCGCGGCACATCCTGCACGCTCACCATTCCATCTGCCAGTTCGAGTTCATCTTCGGGCGCGTTGAAATGTTCGGACGCAAGTTTGAGAATCTTCTTGCGCACAACTTTCGCGGCTTCATTGATGGCATTGCCCGCGACGACCGCGCCGCGGCTGGCAAACGTCCCCGCGCCCCAATAGAACTGGTCGGTGTCACCCGTGACGACATCGATTTTATCCACATCCACGCCGAGTTGCTCCGCGACGATCTGCGCAAAACTTGTGAAGTGACCCTGTCCCTGCGTACCAACACCCGTGACGACCGAGACGCGTCCACTGCTCATCACCTGCACCTTCGCACCTTCGTACGGTCCGATGCCCGTGCCTTCCACGTACGCGACAACGCCAATGCCAACGTGTTTGCCTTCAGCGCGTAACTTCGGCTGAATCTCGTTGACGAATTTGTGATAGTCCATTGTTTCGAGAGCTTGATCCAACAACGGTTCATAATTTCCGCTGTCATACACCAGCGGAGCAAAGTCCTGATAGATGATTTCGTTGTTGTATGGGAACTTATCAGGTGGGATGAAATTGCGTCGTCGGATTTCGGCGCGGTCGATCTTCAATTTTTTCGCCGCAATATCCAACGCGCGCTCGATGACGAACACGCCATGTTGACGTCCCGCGCCGCGATACGGTGTGACGATGGTCTTGTTGGTGAAGACCGCTGTGAACTCACTGTAATAGTTTTTGATGTCATACGGTCCGAGCAACGTACATGAACTGTTGAGTGGCACGGTCAATCCATACGGGGCATACGCGCCTGTGTCATGCAGAAAGACATCGTGTACGCCGAGAATGTGACCATCCTTGTCGAACGCGATTTCCGCATCATGGATTTGTCCGCGCTCGTGCGTGGTGGCGACAAAATTTTCGGCGCGATCTTCGATCCATTTGACGGGACGATTCAACTTCATCGCCGCCCACGGCACAAGCACTTCCTCCTGATAGAACATCATGATCTTCGGACCAAATCCGCCACCGATGAACGGCGCGATGACTCGCACTTGCCGCTCTGATAATCCAAGCATGCCCGCCAGTCCGTTTCGGATCACAACGGGAGCCTGCGTGGTGTCCCAGACAGTTAATCGCCCCGCACGCTTATCCCACTCCGCGACGATACCGCGGTTCTCGATGGCGGCGGCGCAGCCATGCTCGTAAAGAAAACGACGTTTGATAATTAAGGCAGCATTATCTTTTATTGCTTCATAATCGCCTTTCCTTTGGACAACATTTGCGGCGATGTTTGAACCAATCTCTTCATGAATCAAGGTGCTATCAGGTTGCAGGGCTTTCTCAAGATCAACAACAGCTTCCAATGGTTCGTAATCTATTTGAATATCAGCCAACGCATCTTCGGCGATGTAACGACTCTCCGCCAGCACCATCACAATCGGCTCACCCGCAAATTTGACCTTATCCTTCGCCAGCGGAACCTGAGTCTTTTCATTGAAGACAATATTTTCCACAGGCGGTGGCGAAACGAGCAGTGGACCAGGCTTCGAGTAATCGCCCAGATCGTCCGCGGTGTAAACAGCAACTACACCATCGCGCTGCAAAGCTTGCGAAACGTCAATCTTATTTATCCGCGCATGTGCATACGGACTCCGCACGAAAGCGACATGGAGCATGTTTGGTAAATTCACATCGTCCACGTACAATCCTTGCCCCGTGAGCAGACGCGGGTCTTCGTTGCGTTTAATCCGTTCGCCGAAATATCGAGTTGCCATGTTTGGTATACCTCGGTGGTTGAGTAGCCTTGAGCGAAGCGAAAGGCGTATCGAAACCACCATGTTTCAAGTTACTTAAAGTTTGAATCCAACTGTTGGTTTCGATACGCCCCGACGAACACGGGGCTACTCAACCAACGGATTACTTTTGCTTACGCCCAAGCCACCGCTCTACAAAACGCCGCTTCGCCGCCTTTGAACTTCCACGGGAAGACACCGAGCGTGATGCGTTTGTTGTGCAGTTCTTTCAAGCCGATATCGCCGCCGAGATTTTCCACATGAATACAATCGTGCGGGAACAAGGCATTGTGAGTTAACTGATAAGCTGAATCGGGGAAGAGTATATCCATTTGATCTTCGCCAAATCTTTCTACGGTCTTCGCACGGACTTTCTGCCAGTGTTCTAATCCGCCTTTGCCGAGGAAACGTCCAATGGGTAGGTTCATTGGGTGGTCGGTGGAGATCATGTCCACGCCCCAGATGTGAATCTTCTTCTTCAAAAGCCAGTCGCAAATGCTGAAATGCGGACCTGGGTGACGCTGGATGTATCTCTCCTCATCCGCTTCTTCGCTGAAGAATGAATATTTGTGCCAACCTGTGTGGATGAATAAAATATCGCCATCGTGAACATCCGCGCGCTTTTCAATATCTTCGGGCGTAAAGAGACCAACGTCATCGAGCATATCGCTCAAGTCAACGATCACGCCAGGTCCATAACACCATTCAATCGGAATTTGATCGATCGTTTTGCCTTTAGTGACAAAATGCCGTGGTGCGTCGAGGTGTGTGCCCATGTGATTCGAAGTCTGGATATACTGCGCATTGACTCCATGCTCTGATTTGCGTTTGATATATTTCACCTCAAACGGCGGATAGAAGGGCCAGAACGAACAGTCTTGGTTGAGGTCTTGAGAGAGGTCGTAGATTTTCATTTCATAAACTCCTTATATGGTTGGGTTGAATGATTAAGAGAATTAGGGGATTGGAGAATTGGATGGTGGTGATTCGAGCCAGGCAATGTCGGTTTCGTCAAAGAGGATTTCGGGGAAATTTTCTGGGAGGCGTGAGGTGAGATATTCAATAGGGCTTTCTTTCACAGTCTTGGCAACAGTGATTTCGCCAGAGCGTTGACCTTTGAGGCTGGAAACATATAGATTAAGTTGCCGTGCAATTTCCGTCAGGCGCGTTGCATAACTTTGCGAATCAGCAGATGACATCAATTCCCGTGCAGACGCTCGATTGAGCCAATATTTCGTCTCGAACAAACTACCGCGCGCATAATACAAAAATTGAATCTTCTCCCCAAAATGAAATCGTCCAAACGACTCGGCGATGTTCGCTCCTATTGAATCAGCGGCGCGCGAAATTTGCTTGCCGACCACATCCTTGGCGAAATCATCCCATCGTGAGGAAATCTTGTATATCGCATCCGCAATCTGCTCAACGCTCTTCAAAACTCTCACATCTTCCAATGATGTCGGCATCTCAACCTCAATTCTCTAATTCTCACAATTCTCTTTTTACAAACCATATTTTTCAGCATATGCAACCAACGCATCTTCAAATATTTTCAATGGCGGTCTCACCAATCCAGCACCAACTTGCCCCACACCCGCATTTTTGTGAGCAATGCCAGTATTGATGCGCGGCGTGATTCCCAACTCAACGACTTTACGAAGGTCAATGCCTGTGGGCGTGCCGCGAAAATCAAGCACAGGCATCGTAAAGTATTTACTCTCCGCAAATGTAATCTCATACATTTCAAGTGTCGCGTTAATAGCATCTTTTGGCGTGCCGCCCACAAATGTGACAATTGCGGGTGCGGTTGCCATTGCAAAGCCGCCGATGCCTGCTGTCTCGGTGATGGCGCTGTCGCCGATATCTGGATTTGCATCGTCTTGCGAAAAGCCAGAGAAAAACAATCCAACAGGGATTTCTGCAGGTGCGGTGAACCATTGCTTCTCGCCAAGTCCACTCACGCGGATTCCAAAGTCTGTGCCGTTGCGCGCCATCGTCGTCACAATCGTGCTTCCATCCACGCCATGCGCTGCGTCGGTCATTGCTTTACATGCCGCCATGACAGGGTTCAACACACTTAACGCGTTATCGCCGATGAATTGCAAAACCTCCGACTCGGCTGCATTGTCCTTCATCACTTTAGCAATTAACGGCGAAATTAGCTTTAAATAAAGCAACGATCCCGCCTTGTTGCGGTTATGTCCCTCATCGCCCATGTGCAAGGCTTCGGCGATCAGTGCGCGCATATCAATGCCATTGGATTGCGCAAGCGCATCCGCTAGTGCTGTGCCAAGAACATCATTCATCCAATGTAATTTCTTCAACACATCTTCGCTATACGCGCCGTAGCGCAAAACTTTTCCATAGCCCTCATTCAAATTGGAAAAAGATTTATTCCCATGCTCGGCATTTTCCACTACATAGACTTTCATCGAAGCGGAAGTGACTCCCGCCATCGGTCCGACCGTGCCATGGTGATGACACGAATCAAATTCAACCTCGCCTCTTTCAACCATTGAAGTTGCTTCTGCCTCTGATTTGGCTATTCCCTCGAACAGCATAGCGCCGATGATCGCCCCACGAAGCGGGCCTGACATCCGTGCCCACTCGATCGGCGGGCCTGCGTGCAGGAATAGATTATCTTTCATGCCAGGAATTACATCCCGCGCAGGTGCAACACCCTTTAGAATTGGTCTTGCTTCCATCAAACGATTAACAGCAGTCGTGTTGGCGCTATCTATATCCATAGGTTTCTCCATATGAGAATTAGAGAATTCTCCTGTCCTCTAATTCTCTTTTTTATTTTTCATCTTCGCCAGTAATGCCGCCATTTTCTCATTCCCACCCGCAGGCGGACGCCATTCCACATGAACGGCTTGCGCGCCCTGTGAGATGAGGCTATCGTAAAACGATTCCAGTCCAACGTTGATTGCGGCAAGAGGTTGTTTCAACTGTTCAAGGTTTACAGGTGGAAATTGATTGGAATTGTGACGACTAAACTTCAAACTGATATATTCCACTGCTTCCGTTGCCGTGCGAAATACTGTAATGCCTGCTTCTTTCAATTGGTCTATTTGCGATTGAATATTTTGCGGGTCTTCATCCGTGCCAATGACAATGGCGACAAAATCTAATTCTCCAATTCTCTTCTCTCGAATCTCTTTTATAGCAAGTGCCAACTCTCCCGCAGGGTCAAGATGTGAGCCTTCGCCGAGGACAACGTCGAAAAGTATCATCCCTACTTCAAGGTCAGATGCTTCCTGTTTCATGCGTCGTATTCGCAGATCATTATCGATCATTGGATGCAAGCGCCCGACCATGAAGAATTCATCGCCCAAGTCAATGATGGTGTGAGCCTCACTCTTGAGGGGGTCTTTTAGATTTTGATTCGGTGTAATTGGACCGTTGGAATATATTGGGGAAAGACTCGCTTGCAAGCCAAGAAGCGTCTCGTAAGCAAGTGTTCCACCTGAGAATAGGCCGCGAAGATAGAGACTCGAGACTGGAGACTTTTCAACAGTCTCTAATCTCCGGTCTCCAATCTTTACCGCGATCTCTGCGGCTTCACTTAAACTAATTGCAAAATGTAAGTTCCCAATTTGTCTCGCAGGCGGAGGGTAACCGATGAAATAAATAACAACAGGTTTTCCTGTTTGTTGAGCGGAAGAAATTAATTGTGTCGCGACTTCGGGGGAGGGTGGTTTAGAAATGAGCGCAATTACTTTTGTATCAGGATCACGTGCTAATAAATCCAAGGCTTGATTGGCAGTGATGGCTCCAACATCAGATTTCAAGTCACGACCACCTGTGCCGATTGCATGTGATATGCCTGAACCCAGATTATGAATTTGAGCAGTGACCGCTTGTGTTCCCGTTCCTGATGCACCGACAATACCAATTGCGCCTCGGCGAACTCGATTGGCAAATCCCAATCCAACACCATTAATAATGGCTGTGCCGCAGTCAGGTCCCATCACGAGCAGACCTTTTTCACGGGCAGTCTTCTTCAATGCAATTTCCTCCTCGAGTGAGACGTTATCGCTGTATAGAAAAACATGTTTGCCGAGGTCAAGCGCTTCACGTGCAACACCCGCTGCATATCGACCTGGAACAGAGATTAACACCCAATTTGCTTCGGGCAATTGTTTGACTGCGGCGCTCAAACTATGCGGACGGAAGTCTTCTGAGACGGTGGAAGATTTTCTGCGCGTAAGCAATTCGTCAACTTTGTCAATGGCTTCTATCGCAAAATCCTCGTCATTGGCTTTGACGACAATCAGCAAATCATCTGGATTTGCTGTAACTGAATCAGGTAATAAATGATTTGCGGCGAGCAAATCACGATTGGCTTGGGTTGCCATGACAACGCCCGCATCGACGACGCCTGATAATTCCAGTAATCCGCGTTGAAGCTGCATCAACACAACTGAGTCATAATAGGCACCCGCGCGGACGTTCCACTTGGTAACTGTCATATCTTTCTCACAATTTTCTCAATATCTTCTGCCCAGGCAAGCAGTGATTCATCTGAATTCCATTTACCTACAAGCTGTAAACCCATCGGTAATCCATCGTCATTTTTTGTTGTTGGAATATTGATAGCTGGGAATCCAATTTGAGTCCATGGCAGGCACATGACGGGGTCGCCCGTACTTTCGAGTCCCTTTGGCGCAGGACCGATTGTTGGCGGACAAATCCATATATCAATATTATTTTCATTCATGGTTTCGATGATTTGATTTCTAAAGTTATCGCGGGCAGAGATTAGAGATTGGAGATTGGAGACTGATTGACCACGTTTGATTAAGTCGGTAAATTTTTGTGAGTAAAGTGATTCGTATTTTTCAAACCATTCTTTATGAACCTGGGATGCATCATAAGACATGATTGCATCATGGCGGTCTCGCACTTGTTGATAATCGCTAATTACTGGAATACTCCTTACGTTATATCCAGCGTTAACGAGGGAATCGTAAATTGCGCTGAGGCAATCCAATGCTTCGTCTGAGGCGTAGGAGAGATAATCTCCTTCGGGGATTCCGAGTGTCGGTTTTTTATCCGATGAGCTTGAGTCATTCCAATCGTTATATAAAGAAGGTGCGGCAAGTTTTGCAGTAGAAACATCGGGCGTGAAAAATCCAACGTGATCAAAAGATGATGAAAGCGGAATAACACCATTGCGCGAAATGCGGTCATAAGTTGGCTTAACTCCAACCACTCCGCAAAATGCAGCAGGACGAATGATCGAGCCGATGGTTTGAGTCCCCAAGGCGAGAGAACACAACCCCGCGGCAACCGCCGCCGCCGACCCGCTGCTTGAACCACCTGGCGTATGTTCGAGGTTATTCGGATTCCGCGTGGGGCCGGGAGAGAAATATGCGAATTCAGTTGTAACGGTTTTCCCCAAAATGAGCGCACCAGCATTTTTAAGTTTTGTAACGCTTTCTGCTTCGGCGCCCTGGAGTTCTTCGGAAGGCAAACGAGATCCAGCTTGCGTTACAAATCCCTCGACGTGAAAAATATCCTTTACACCGATCAACATTCCATACAAAGGCGGCCGATCAATCACATCTGGATATTGAGAAATAAGCGCCTCTGTTTCTTTGTGTAAACGTGTAAAGCGATCATTCTCTGGGATAAATGCAAATATGGACGACTCGTGTTCCATGAACCGAGATTCTGCTTGCGCAAGATATTCAGGAAGTGTCAAATCTCCGGCACGCAAAGACTCTATTAACCGATCATCAGTCATGATCTCTGATCTCCAATTGCCATTTACTAATTACCGCGTGGTCTCGATACGCGTCTCGCTACCGCTCGACCCTACTCGACCACCAATTACCACTTGCTAATTACCGCATTTTTTCAGCCGCCAACTTCACCGCATCCACAATATGTTGATAACCCGTGCAGCGGCACAAGTTGCCAGAGATCGCATGGCGAATTTCATCTTCTGTTGGATTCGGGTTTTCTTTTAAGAATGGAACCAGTGTCATCAAAATGCCCGGTGTGCAATAACCGCATTGCAGACCATGCGCTTCCCAGAAGCCTTGTTGGATTGGATGTAAGTTGTCTTTATCCTTAGCCAATCCTTCCACGGTTGTAATGCTGTGAGCATCCGCTTGAATAGCAAAGATCAAACAGGAACGTACGGATTCGCCGTCGAACAAAACTGTACATGCGCCGCAAACTCCATGCTCGCATCCAACGTGCGTGCCTGTCAGCCCAAGTTCGTGACGCAGAAAATCGCTTAGCAATAAACGCGGTTCCACATCACGCTTGTATTCTTTTTCGTTGACTGTGATCGTCACGGGAAATGATTGGGTCATTGCTGGTTTTCCTCCGCGCGCTGCATGGCTTGCTTCAACGCTTTTTTCGTCAACACATTTGCCAAATGACGCTGAAAATCAATTGAAGTATGAACATTCCCAAACGGGTTGATTTCCTTTTGGCTTGCCATCGCCGCCGCAGATTCAATCAACGCATCATTCAATGTTTCGCCTTCCAAAAGTTTGGCGGATTCTTTTGCGTCCACGGGGCCATCGCCGGCATTCAAATAAACCAATTTTGCTTTTTTACATTTTCCGTTTTCATCCAGAGTTACCAACGCGGCGACGCCCATCAATGCATAATCTCCCGTGCGCGGCGCAACTTCCATGAAAGACCAGCCTGTATGCGGCGGCATATATGGCAATTCGATCTCGACCAAAATTTCATCGGGCGCAAGCGCGGTGGTGAACATGCCAGCGAAAAAATCATGCGCGTCGATCCAACGCTCGCCCGATATATTTTGCGCCTTGAGCCGCGCGTCCAATGTCAGCATGAGCACAGGTAACTCTGCGGCCGGGTCGGCATTGACAATGCTTCCGCCGATCGTGCCACGGTTTCTAATTTGCGGATGCGCGATAAATGGTGTGGCTTCTGTTAAAAGTGGAATATGCTTTGCAATGGAAGAGTCAAATTCCAGATGCCTTTCACGTGCCATCGCCCCAATTCGAATTGCCTCACCCTCCTCGCGAATAAGACTCAGTTCACTTACCCGATTCAAATCTATCAGCATGCTCGGCTGCACCACGCGAAAATTCATCGCGGGCACAAGGCTTTGTCCGCCCGCCAGGATCTTCGCTTCGTCCGCATATTGGCTCATTAAATCCAATGCTTGTTCAAGCGAATCAGGGACATGATATTCAAAGGGAGCAGGTTTCATGAAATAAAGGTCCTTGAGAATTGGAGGAGTAGAGAATTAGAGATTGGGGACTACCTGCGCTTCATTCTTAGCCGACAATTGATTCTGTTTTCTATGGGCATTCACCACCTCTGCCATGATCGCCAGCGCGATCTCTTCTGGTGATTGTGCGCCGATATCCAATCCAATTGGCGCATGTAAACGTGATAATTGCAATTCATCCATGCCTTCGTTCAATAACCTATCACGTCTCTTTCCATGCGTGGATTTGCTTCCCAATGCGCCAATATAAAACGCTGGTCCCTTCAGCGCGATCTTCAACGCCGGGTCATCCAATTTTGGGTCGTGAGTGAGCATCACTATGGCTGTGGAAAGTGTTACTTTGATCTGTTCAAACGCATCGTCAGGCCAGGCTTGAATCAGTTGATCTACATTTGGGAAGCGTTCTCTGTTTCCCCAAGCCTTGCGCGGGTCAATCACAATTGTCCGATAGCCCAGTGTTTTAGCCAGTTGCATCAATGCAATTGCTATGTGAACTCCGCCTATCCCGATCAGCGTGGAAGGGGGCGAGATGAAATCAAGGAATATCTCTGTCTCGTCATCTAAATTGACACATCGTGATTCTCTTTGTAAGAGAATTTCCTTTGCAAGTCCCGATATTTTTTCCGTATTCCAGTGATTGCCAATAACAATTCCATCTTCTCGAATCAAAAATTCGCTTCCCAACAATTCTGTTGAACTACGAATCACGGTCACATGAACAGACTCCTTTTGATCCGTCCAGGCTGCGCGCAGGAATTGAAAAAAAATTCTGTCCAGTGGCTTCACAAAGACATCAATACTTCCCCCACAGGCGAGACCAACTTCCCAGGCGGTTTCATCTGCCACGCCAAAATGCAAAAGCTGGGGCCGATTCGTTTTTAACGATTCGACTCCAGCCTCATAGACTGCGTTCTCCACACAACCGCCGCTGACCGAGCCAATGATCCGCCCATCGGAGGCGAGCGCCATTTTAGCTCCAGCGCGGCGCGGTGAAGATCCCCAGGTTTGAATGACAGTCGCGAGTGCAACTGCAACATCTTCCTTTTGCCAGCGGTCAACGTCAGCCAGAATATCGCGCATCGTTAATTGATCAGCTTCTCGGTCAGATTGAAGCGTTTGCGGTTTCGATCCGCTTACGCACTTCATCATAGAATACGCCAGCGAGTTTTTGCGAGACGGGGATCATCAAACGCGAGACAAGGCTTGCCAGTTGACCAGAGACATTGATGTCTGCCGTCCAATGCACGAGCGTGGAATTGTCAGGCCCGTCACTCAGACTCATTTCGCTGACCGCATCTGCCGCGCTGCCTGTTGCTGTGCCATGTGCTTTTAACTTTGCGCGGTTGGGTTCATCCAATTCAAGGATTTCGACATCACCGCTGAAACGGGCTTTTACCGAGCCCAACCCAATCGAAACCACCCCGCGATATTTTTTAAATTCTTCAATGGTCTCGATCTTCTCCACCCCCGGCAAACACTGTCCGATCTGATTCGGGTCGGTTAGAAAATCCCACACCTGCTTTCGAGGCGCATTAATCGTGACATCACCTTTTAATAACATCAATTCTCCATTCAAAATTATGAAACGGAATTTATTGGATGTAATCGGCCAGATTGGTGTGATTATAACTCACGCATCTGCTGTTTCTGAGATTCCATGATAAGACTTACGTAAAACCTTTAAGAGTCCACCAATCTGCGCGAATTAAAAAGATTAGCGTAAATTCGCGCAGATTAGCGAATTAAAATTTCATTCTGCGTAAGCCCTATTTTACTGACATCAAAAGACCGAATCATTAGTGACAAATGATTGGCGTAGTTCACCAGTTGGATACACAGCAAATTGGTATTATTGCTTTTCCTTGCTATTTGAAAATCCCGTAAGAGCCTAACACTCCCTCAAAAGCCTGCCTGCAATCTTGCATTGCTTTTTCGCGCCATTTGGATTCGGCGGGAAAGAATAATTCTTCGTATTCTTTCCTCACCGCGTTGCGGAGCGCATCTGATTTTGCGCCAAACTGGAACAATCTGTTTTCCAAAATGGTGATGCGCATGCTGCGGATCTGCATTGGAAGCGAAGCCCCGAATGTGCCGAATTCAAAACAGGTGGCGAATAATTTTTTGGATGGGTATTTCTCATCGCGCAGTTGGTAGAAATATTCAGTGATGTCGCCGCTGACGCTGTAGAAGTCAGATGGGGTGGCGGCTACGATCTGCGGATAATTAAACCGCCGCGTCAATTCCTGACTGGATGCTGGTTCGCGCGTCGAGTTAACGAAACTCATCTGATAGCGCGGTCCGTAGCCTGTGTGCATGTCGAGATGAATGACTTGCTCATACTCATCGAATGCGCGCTGGAAAAGTCCGCGCATGAGTTGTGTGCTTTCCTGCGTGGACTGTCCGCCAAATTGAACACCGCGCGGGTGACGATATTGTCCGCTCAACATGCCCTGTCGAATGCGAAGAATGCCCAACTTGACGATGTTCCCAATCAAGCGCGAAATGAAAGCGATGTCGCTTGCAAAAAGGCTTGCGATGGGGCGTGCAGGATTCAACAGCGGAGTCAACGACTCGTAATCGGGGTTGATTTTTGGATCGAAGTCTTCATCCCAAACGAAATTGCGATTTAAGTCGGCGTTGTTTTCGTTGTAGCGGCGGCAGTTCTTCATACCCCACGGATTGATCGCGTGGACAAGGAGCAAGCCTGTATTTTCTAAATTGAGTCTTGGCGCGAATTCATCCATGAAGATTTTAAGCATGGCCGAGCCAACATAGCCTTCAATGCCATGCAAGCCCGTCGAGATGATGATGAGATTTTCTTTTTTGCGCGGCTCTGCCCAGGCATAGTCAATACTCAAAGTGGGATCGGTTTTTAGCGGAACAGACTCAAGGCGAGAATCCGCCCATTGGGGACGCAGCAGTTCAAAGTCACGAATGAAGCGCGCGCGGGAGTCTTCGTAAGATGAGGGGAAGGTAATGTTCATTAGAATGGTCCAAATCCAATCGCCACAGCAATCCCTAAAAATGCAATTGTTGCGAGAATAACCCATAGCCAGAGTTTGGCTGTCCAGCGCAGCCACTTGGGGTAACTGACGACGGTGAGACCGAGGCTGATAAGCAGGACGGGGTTGGTGGGGTAGGCGAGGTTGGAGAAACCGTCGCCGAAAATGTAGGCGAGTACAGCGGTTTGGCGGGTGACGCCGATGATATCTGCGAGCGGCAAAACGATGGGCATCATCAGGAAGGCTTTGGCGGAACCTGATGCGATGAAGAATTCGATGCCGAGTGCGAGTGCGTAAATGACAATGGCGGCGGGGAACGCGCCAAGTTGTTGGAAGGGATCAGCCGCAGTGTGAAGAATGGTATCGGT
This sequence comes from Anaerolineales bacterium, assembly GCA_013140605.1. GTDB lineage: Bacteria > Chloroflexota > Anaerolineae > Anaerolineales > Villigracilaceae > Villigracilis. The sequence goes on along the minus strand of JABFSL010000002.1, from coordinate 70,166 downwards.
GACGCCGCCGCTGTCTATGATGAAGCGGATACTGGCCGCCATCAGAATCAGCGGGACGGAGGGAGCGAGTCCGCCCCAACCCTCGATCAGTCCCTGCCAAACTTTTTTGCCGCCCGCGCCTGAAATGAATCCTGCTCCCAATCCGCCGATGAGAAAGAGGATGCCAACGATGGGCAGGGAGTAATCTGAAATAGCGGGCACAAACGGACCTGCAAGCATGACTGCAAAAATGAAGAGCAAGAAGAAGCCAAAGAATGACATGGCGCGATTTTGTTTCGGGTCTTCGGCGGTGAGGGAGGCGTCCACGCTTTTGTACTTTTCACGTTCGGCATTGTCTTCGCCATGCACGAGAGAGTCTTTTGGATTTTTATCTATCTTGCGGGCATAGGCTGAAAGGAAAAAACCGAAGATGATGTAGATGGTGATGAAGATAATGATGCGCAGCCACGCGCCAGAGAAAAGCGGCAAGCCTGCTAGTTGCTGTGACACGCCCAATGTGTATGGATTTGAAATCGCGGCAGAGAATCCCATATTGGTTGCAAGGATGGACATGCCCAGTCCGACCAGCGCATCCCAACCGAGGGAATAGGAGAGTGCGATCATTACAGGTACAAGCAAAACAACTTCTTCAAAGGTGCCGAGAGTTGCTCCGAGGAACATGAAGGCGAGGGAAACCATCCACAGGAGCGTGTACTTTCGTCCGCTGAAACGGCGCACGATGCTGCCGATGAAGGCGCGTAGTGTGCCAGTTTTATCCATCACTGCGAACGCGCCACCTGCAAAGAATAGCACGATGATGATGACAATGACGGTCAATCCGCTTGAACTGCCGAGGACTTCAAGCGGCGCGACGAACCAACGCCAGATGGGGTAGTCGGGATGTGCGACGAGTTGGAACGATGCGGGGTCAATAGTCTCGCGTCCATCCACTTGTATGCGGGTGTATTGTCCAGCGGGGATGACGAGGGTGAGAATCCCCGCAACCATCATCAAGACAAATAAAATAACGAGCGATTGAATAAACGCTCGTTTGCCGATCTGCGCGCCTGCTTTTTGTTCCATGGGAAGGCTCCTGAGTGGGATGTAAGTGCAAACTTTACCATAAAACCCAAGGATGATTTGTTAACAGAGATTGGTGAATTAATTTTGGTGAACAGATTCCATTTGTTTCCGCAATTGGACCTGACCCTCATCCCTGCATCAAGAGACATTAAGAGAACTATCACCTTGGAATAATACGCTGTTAATCCAATTTCAGAAATAGGGAATACACTCCTGTTGATATATACAAAAGGAATGTGTCAAAATGATTGATCAACTTGATTTTGAATTGAAAATTAGCGGGTGATCTTTTGAAGAAAAAAGCGTCGTTTGATATTCTCTGGGGCAAGGAACTTTCGCGACCTTGGCGGATATCGAACAACTGACGGCAGGACTGTTCTTTCGACTTTTATAATTGATTTTAGAATTTTTTTTTCATATCAGCCTTTGATTGCCAGCACGATGAAAATCGTCTCAACCAGATTCAATGCCAGATGCGCGGCAAACGGCGCGATGATATTTTTGCGCGACATACGGAGCCACGCAAAAGGTCCGCCTGCCACAATGCCCACCAGCAAAACATACCAGAAGCCGCCCGTCCAATGCAGGATGCCGAAGAAGAAAATCGAAAGCGCGATGGCGGCAGGCTGACTGAACTTTCCGAGCAGACGAGTTAATCCATAACCGCGATAAATGCTTTCTTCAACGAAAGGCGCGAAGAGCACATTCGCGATGGCAAACGGAATGATGGCTGAGCCAAGCGTGGTAAGCACCGCGCCCGCGGGGACGTAGTCCCAAATTTTTTGGAGACTTGTCAATATTGGGGTGAGAACATAGAAATAAAGTAAGGCAATAGCAACTCCAGGGATGGCGCCAATCAGCACTTCGCGCCATAGTTGTTGACCGTCCGCCAACTTCCAGCCGATGTCTTTCCAGGTAAGACCGTCGCGCTTCATGGATTTCATCACGACGAATAACAGCCAGATTTGCAAAATCACCAGTTGATATGGAGTGGAATCAGTGACCATTTGCGGAATCACTTCCACATTTTTTCCCTGTGTGATAAACCCAAAATAAACGGACGCGGCCACGATCAAGATAAACGCTAGTATGGGCCCGGCGAGTAATGTCCACCACATGCGGTTTGATTTTTGTTTTTCGTTCATTGTTAAAACTCCTTGTTTATTATTTCAATAGTTTCGTCCAGCCAGCGGATGATCGCTTCGTCAATAATTTCGCCTGAGCGGCGGGTGGCTTCCCAGAGCAGGGCGTCTTTCTTCAAATGCGGAGCCTGCTCTGTTGTCTGAGCAATTACTGCGGCTAATTCAGTCTTATTCCGTTCAAGAATTTTTTGGTGCAGGTCGCGTTGGATTCGCAATTGGGAAAGTAGATTCTCCTTGCTGATTTGCGCGCTGAAAAATAATTTCAGCAGGAACGGCTCTTTCGATTGGGCAATTTCGAGGTCGGGCGTGTTGACCCATTTGGACAGATCAGCCTTCCCTTTGGCAGTGATCGAGTACACGCGGCGGTCGGGACGACTTTCCTGAGTCACAGCGGATGATGTGATCATATCCTCTGCTTCAAGCGCCTTGAGCGTAACGTAAATCTGGCTCAGCTTTGCGTGCCAAAAATTGGCGGTGGATTGATCCATCAATTGTTTCAGGTCATAGCCGCTCATGGGTCCATAGTTTAGAAATCCGAGTAGGGCGTATTTGAGCATGTTTCTCCTTATATATAATAATTTATATATAATAATTTATATAATAAAAATTGTCAAGGGGAATAAATAAACGAGTTAGGCCAAAGCTAAAATGTCCCCTTCGGAGGATGAGAAAATGGAGACACTCCTGAGCATGAGCACAAAAGAATTGAGCAGATTGGAAGTAATGCAACGGCTTTCCACACCTGCCCTTCGCATCGCGTCGCGAAGCGAAGCCGATGTGGCGGGCGGTGCTAGGGAAAAACAAATGAGCCAAGTGGCAACAAAAACACTTACTACCGCGCCGGTGAAATCTTTGGTGCGCTGGATAATGTTCAGGAATAACGAGTTGATCATATTTATGCAAATACATCTTAATTTGGATTACATCCATCCTAAAAAATTAAGAAACTTGTTAGTAGCGTCAGGAATCCGCTCAATGCTAGTATGACACGAGGTTAATCATCGGCCATGAAGCGCATACTCTGTCTTTTTTTTATTGTCATTTTCGGGTTTTCCGTTTGGCCCTACACGGCTGGGCTTGCCGCACCTTAAATGGGTGCGGCTTTTGATGTCGACCTGAACTTTGCGCCCGGCAGTGTTTTCCGTTTTGAGCACCTCACGATTGAAGACGGCCTCTCTCAAAACGCAGGGCTGGCTATTTTTCAAGACAGCCGCGGCTACCTGTGGATCGGCACACAGGACGGGTTGAACCGCTACGATGGGTATGGGTCAAAGATTTACAAACACGACCCCGATGACCCGCACTCGATTAGCTACAACAGTATCCTCTCGATGGGAGATGACAAAAACGGCTCACTCTGGATCGGGACCTGGGGCGGCGGGCTGAATCAATTGGATTTAAATGATCCGCGTCAAACGGACCCGAAAACTGCCACGCTTACGAGATACATTCACAACGCTGACGACTCCAACAGCCTCAGCGAAGACTCGGTCTGGAGCATTCACGAAACCGCAGACGGATGGCACACAACTTGGACTGAACCGTCTCGACCCGCGCAGCGGCGAATTCAAACACTACACTGAAAAGAATGGACTGCCCAACAATGTTGTGCTCGGCATCCTCGAAGATAACGATGGCAATCTGTGGTTAACGACCAACAACGGCCTTGCCAAATTTGACCCGCGTACTGAAACATTCACACACTACGATACCTCCGATGGGTTGCAAAGCAACGAATTTAATTCGAACGCTTATTTCAAGAGCAAAGATGGCACCATGTACGTTGGCGGCATCAACGGCTTCAATATATTCCGTCCCGAAGAGATCAAGCCAAACCCCGTTGTACCTCAAGTGGTTGTGACCCGCTTCGATGTGTTCAACGAATCCCAGCTTGTGGATTTGACCGGCCGCACGCCCATTGAACTTTCCCACCAACAGGATGTCATCTCCTTTGAATTTTCCGCCTTCGATTTTCAAGCGCCGCAAAAGAACCAATACGCCTAAAAACTCGAAGGCTTTGACGATGACTGGATACAGTCCAGTAACCGGCGTTACGTCACCTACACTAACCTGCCGGGCGGAAACTATATATTCCGCGTAAAAGCCTCCAATAGCGATGGCGTTTGGAATGAAAACGGGATATCGATTCCAGTTATTATCACGCCCCCCTTCTGGCAGACGTGGTGGTTTATCGGGTCGTTGATCATCGGGTTGGGAATGCTCCTCGCAGGCGGATTCAGGTGGCGGTTAAATTCGATCCGCGAACAAAACATCCAATTGGAAACACAGGTGTCCGAACGAACCTCCGAACTACGCGAGACGAACAAACTTCTCGAAGTGGAAGTGGAACAACGCAAACGCGCCGAGGAAGCTCTGGCGAAACATGCCGCTGAGGAACACTATAATTCCATTTTCGATAACGTTGCCGTGGGTGTTGCGGTGATGAGTCTTGAGCGCTGGCCGATTTCTTTCAATGCCGCTACGGAAAGAATCGTAGGCTATACAGCCGATGAATTGCAGAATATTGATCCGCGTTTGCTGGCTGTGCCCGAAGACCGCGGCATGGATTAGGATTGGTTTCATGGTTTTAATTATAGGGATGAATGAAAAATACTCCCTCGCCGATGGGAGAGTCTTCTACTGTCCGAATGGACAGTGTGATCAGATGAACAGTTATTACAATGTCTTCGGTCGTAACGCATACTTTGATGTATTATAAATTGTGATGCTTTGAAAGCCGCGAGGATGATTCACCATGGTTATTATGCCAGTAAGTTAAGAGGGCGAATGATCAATTAATTCTGTACTCAAGGTAGGCAATTCTGCCTATTTGCAAATACGCCACACGGCTCTTCAAGCTTGCAGGGGGATTCTGTAGAATGAGTGTATCTGAGGCGCTTATGAATACTTCTCCTTTCTTATCGGTCAACCATCCCTGTGATAAAGCATTGCAATGGACAAAGAAACAATTGTTGCAAGCGGACTTGCGAGCTGTGCAAACTTTTGATTTGCATACCGCACGGGTTGGGTTGCATGATTGCTCATGCACGAATCATGGGACGAATAAATGTGATTGCCAGATGGTGATCCTGCTGGTGTATGGAAAAACCGCAGAACCTGTGACATTGATCCTGCATGGCAACGATGGCCAGACCTGGTTTTCCATCGCGGATAATCCACTTCATGAAGAACATACAAAATTGGTCACTGCAATTCAGCGCGCGCTTGAAATAAAGACACCCATCCTGGTTTCACAGGATGTATAGTATAGGCAATATTGCCTATACGTTACTGCGTTATATTGCTCTGGTTGTTATGAGGGGAAATCCTTATATTTGGTTGCTAATCTAATTTGTCTGTGCATCTGCTGTATACCAGTGAATAAATAATGACAACGTCGAGCCAGCGCTTGATGTTTGTAATAAATGTCGTTGAATAAAATCAGTACTTATAGGAGAAATACAATGCGTAAAATGATTTTTGTTAGTTTGCTCGTCGGCCTGGCCGTTCTCATCACTGCCTGTGGGAGCTCGGCCCCCATGCAAGAGACCACGTCAGCCAAAGATGTAAATATTGTCGTCGCCTCCAATCCATCCCCTGCGATGATGGGCGATGCCGAATTGATCCTGACCATCACAGACATGGATGGAAATCCGATTGAAGGCGCAACAGTGGACGTCGGTGCCGATCATACTGACATGAGCGGAATGGGAATGAGCGGTCTTGCCACCGAACAGGGCGGCGGAAAGTATTCCATCAAAGCCAATTTTGATGAAAGCGGCAATTGGATGTTGACCGTGAAAGTCACCAAAGACTCACTGGATTACAAGGAAGATATTGAGTTTGAAGTTCAGTAAATAATCTGATGAACAAGGCGTCAATATAAAAATTGATGCCTTGTTTTTATTCCCAATCAGATCAGGAGACTTATGAGTACAAAAACGACACGACAGCAAATGCGGGAACGCAATCGCAAACAAAAGACGACCGCCAATCTTATTTGGGGCGGAATTGGAGTGGCTGTAATTGCAATCATTGGATTCATCATATGGCAGGGTGTGCGCCCAGCGGCGGGAGAATCCTTCCCTGTGATGGTTAGTTCTCCTCACATCCCTTTGGAAACAGACCCCGGACTTTATAACTCCGATCCGCCAACATCGGGTCTGCATTATGCAAGTGAATTGGATGCGGGTTTTTACGACACCAACAGTTACAAATATCCAGCAGGATATCTTGTCCACAATCTTGAACATGGATATGTCATCTTTTGGTACAACTGCGGCCTCCTCGATGAAACTGGATGTGCGGCGTTGAAAGGACAAATCAAAAATACAATGGATGACCTGGGCGGCACAAAGTTAATCGCATATCCCTGGCCTTCATTGAATGTACCGCTTGTGATAACCTCGTGGGGTCAGTTGGAAAAGTTCGAGAGCTTTGATGCTGATAAAGCCAGGGCTTTCTACCGTGCCAATCTCAACAAGGCACCTGAACCGGACGCGCCATAAGGAATAAATGTCCACTGCCACATTGAAATCTCGTCCATTAACATTCCAATCCATTGGCGAGTGGCTATCCATTCATTGGTTTCAAATCTTTTTGACGGTGTACGGGATGTGGGTGTTTGTTCCATTTCTCGCGCCCTTCTTCATGCATATCGGCTGGGACCGCGCGGGAAAAGCAATATACTTTATCTATTCTTTTTTCTGTCATCAATTGCCAGAGCGTTCTTTTTTCCTATTCGGTCAAAAATCCATGTACTCGCTTGTTGAAATAAAAACCGCATGGCAGGACACGATCAACCCGATGATTCTCCGCCAATTTATCGGTAATGAAAACATGGGCTGGAAGATTGCCTGGTCAGATAGAATGATTTCTTTCTACACGAGTATCTGGCTCTTCGCAGTTGCATGGTCGCCGCTTCGCCGAAAGATCAAACCACTTCCCTGGTGGGGATTTGCCCTCCTCCTTCTTCCGATCGCATTGGATGGAATCACACACACAATCAGTGACTTTGCTGGTATCGGACAGGGATTTCGTGATACAAACCAATGGCTCATCCTGCTGACAAATAACTCACTCCCCGCGACTTTATACGCGGGCGATGCGCCTGGTTCATTCAATTCTCTCACGCGCCTCATCACTGGACTTTTGGCAGGTCTCGGCATCGTTTGGTTGGTTTTCCCATCCATGGAGGAATCTTTTGGTAAAAACTAAAGCGAAGATCAATATCATTTTGGCAGACGACCACAACATCGTCCGCGCTGGGATTCGTCAACTGCTCGAAAGTGCGAAGGATATTCAAGTCGTTGCCGAAGCAGCGGATGGGGAAGAAGCTCAATCCATCATCCAAAAATATAAACCCGATGTTGCCGTGTTGGATATCCAAATGCCAAAAGCCAGCGGTATCGAAGTGACCCGTTGGGTGCGTTCACATTTACCTGAAGTCGGAGTTTTGATTCTCACAGCCTACGACGACGAACCTTATGTCATGGCTGTTTTGCAGGCGGGCGCAAATGGATATGTTCTCAAAACTGCCAGCACCGATGAACTTATTCAAGCGGTACGTGATGTGCATGAAGGCAAGTCTGCACTTGACCCAGCCATCACGAAAAAACTGATGTCAAATTTATTCAAGACCTCTGAAAAGACTCCTGTTGAACCGCTCACCGACCGTGAACTCGATGTATTGCGGCTTGCCGCGAAAGGCTATACAAACAAATCCATCGGTGTGCAATTGAGCATTAGCGACCGCACCGTGCAGGGACACCTCGCGCACATCTTTGCAAAACTTCAAGCCACCAGCCGTACCGAAGCTGTCATGCGCGGCGTGTCACTCGGTTGGATCCCACAGAGTTCAGGCGGCATCCCCGAAGAATGAAAAAGCCGCGCTCTCCGTTTCTGCGCGGGCTTACCGTGCAACTGCTTGCGATCACAGTTCTTCCACTCACGGTACTTTTATTGTTGATCGCGTTTGGGAGCATCTCCCTTCATCAACAGGATATGCGCGCCCTCGTCGGTGAACGCGATGAACGCGCCGTTCAATCTGCGGCGGCGGCGTTGACTTCTGAATTACATCACCGCGCCACAAGTATTTCCAATCTTGCCGCGCTGGTTGAACTATCCAACAACACCGCGTCCATATCTACAACAAACGATCTTGCTTCTGATTTTGATGGCGGACTCGCTTATCTGGATGTGGATGGGCGACTCATCTCAAGCACATCTTCTTCTGGATTTTGGGAACAGGCTGTGCAAAAAGATGTTTCTCTCGCCTCTCGCTTCGTGCCTAATCTCGAGCCTGTTTTCTCCGCCCCATTTCTTGACCCACCCTCGAGCAGACTCTTCATCATTGTCTCGCAGACCGTTCCTTCCCTCAACATTATCGTGGCAGGCGCGTTTTCCCCTGAAACTCTCGCGCAAACGACTCTCTCAGCCTCTTATCCTGACACCGATCATGTATCGATCTATCTTCTTGATTCATCGCGCCAACTATTATTTTCCAGCGGCCCGCTTATGCGGGATAATCTCGCACCCGATCATCCAGGTGTGGCTGAAGCACTGCGCGGTGAAAGTGGAACAACATATCTAAAACAAAATAACGTTGAGCATGTTGTCGCATACAGTTCCATCACACCAACAGGCTGGGCGTTGATCACTACAGAAGAATGGGAAATGGTTGTCAGTCCATCCCTGCAAATTACCCAAATGGCTCCGCTTGTAATTGTGCCCGCCTTCATTCTCGCGCTGATCGCATTGTGGTTTGTGGCGACGCGTATTGTCCAACCGCTGCAAAAATTGGAGAGTAAAGCAGCCTCGCTTGCCTGGGGAGACTTCGATGCCATCAAAGAATCTGTGGGCGGGATTTCAGAAGTACAGGATCTGCAAAAAGAACTAACTGAAATGTCCCGCAAGGTGCAGGCTGCACAGGAAGGATTGCATGATTATATTGGAGCCATCACTTCCACACAGGAAGAGGAACGTTTAAGACTGGCGCGCGAATTACACGATGAAACCATTCAATCTGTGATCGCCTTGAAACAGCGTGTTCAGTTGGCTGAGAAGTTGGTAAAAGACCAAAAGGGAAAGCAGTCACTCCAGGAATTGGAAGGGCTCGCAGAACAGACAGTTGAGAATCTGCGCCGCATCATCCGTGCCCTGCGTCCGATCTATCTCGAAGACCTGGGATTGGTCACCGCACTTGAAATGCTGGCGCGTGAGACGAAAACTTTACAGGTGGATTTTTACCGCACTGGACAAGAACAACGACTCCAGCGCGATGTTGAATTGGCGTTATACCGCATAGCGCAGGAAGCATTGAGCAATGCGGTGCGCCACGCCAAAGCCAGCCGCGCGACGCTCACCATCAGTTTCAGTGGGCAAGAAATCAAATTGGAAATTAGTGATAATGGCGTTGGTTTTGTCGTTCCTAAAAGCCCAACAGACTTCGCGCCGAGCGGGCACTTCGGTCTGCTTGGGATGAGGGAACGCTCCGAGTTGATCGGAGGCAGGTTCGAGGTCCAGAGCGAAGCGGGCGCAGGTACGCTATTATCGGTTCGGCTTCCAGTCATCTAAATCACGACATTAAATTTTTCAAGAAGGTTATTGAGATATGTTCAATAACCTTCTTGTATTTAAATCATAAATGGCGCATGACATTCGACATGCGCCATTTAGCGTATGTACCATTACGCCATATCACGCTTATATGTAATGACTTCTGCACTTAAGATTGTGCAAGTTTGCTGAACAAGGAGACCCATACATAATGAGCAAAAAACCACATGGATTAATTACAACATTATTGATCATTTCAATTTTACTGTTGGCATTTCCAAAAACAGTATTCGCCGATGGCGGTGAAGGCGGGAGTGAGCAGGAGGTCAATGGCTATCACATCACATTGATCTTCGTTGAACCAGTCAAGGCTGGCGAGAATCAATTCCATATTCAGATCACAGACGCGATGGGCATGCCCGTTCCAAACGCGGAAGTGGAAGTCTCTGCCATGCCTGCTGAGGGAATGTCTGCACATGAAGAAAATAGTGACACGGCAACCGAAGCCCCATCCACTGGCGTGATGACCAGCAACAATAGCATGGACGGAATGGACATGGCAACTGAAGCCCCGTCCACTGGCGTGATGAAACCCAATGAACCAGCCGCAGATGCACATGGTGAAGAAAACATCACAGTGATGCTTGAGCCCACATCAGAATCAGGCGAATATGCAGGCGAAGTGCATTTTGAAAAATCAGGCGAGTGGATGTTCAATGTGCATTTCACGATCAATGGTGAAACAACACAAGTTGAATTCCCAGTTGAGATCGGCCGCTCACTCGGCTTGAATTACGCAGTTCTGGCTGGCTTCTTTGGCATCAACATCACAATGATCACCACGGCGGCTATCCTCAAACGCAAGACCGTTATTATTCGCAAGTAATTATTTTTAGAGGCATATCCCCATGACAACTCCGATCAACAATCAAAACACATCCTGGCTGAACGGCGGCAACCTGCTCAACAACAAATGGATCGATGGTTTCCTGCGCAGCCGCTGGTATCCTGGAATCATTCAATGGCCGACCCTGATCATTTTCATGGTCATCATGTTCGAACTGATTCTCGGACCCGATTCTGCGCATGACAACTTCGGCACAGCCCTGACCTGGGTGCTGTGGTGGCCGCTGATCCCGATCATCTTTTTGTTTTTGGGACGCTTCTGGTGTGCCATCTGTCCATTTGCGAAGATTAATGACCTTGTTCAAAACTTTGTCGGTAACAACCGCCCCGTTCCGAAGTTCCTAAAAAAATACGGCATCTGGATCATTGATGCACTCTTTATCTTCATCACCTGGAGTGACCATGTCTGGGGCGTGGTGGAAAATCCACTTGGCTCGGGCATCCTAATGTTGACGCTTACAACGGGCGTAGTCGTTTCTGGCGCATTTTATGAACGCCGCACATTCTGCCGCTACGTTTGTTTCCTCGGCGGGTTATCTGGGAACTACGCCCGCAACGGTATGCTAAGCCTGCGCGGAACACCTGAGATCTGCGCCACCTGCACTATCGCCGCCTGCTATAAAGGCACAGATAATTCCGCGCCTTGTCCCCTGTTTGAGTTTCCCAAGACCATGACTTCCAGCGCCAACTGTGTGCTGTGCGCGGAGTGTATCAAGGGCTGTCCCAACGACTCAATTCAATTGACCGTGCGTCCGCCCACAAAGGAATTATGGTTCATCCGCAAACCCAAACTTGAAGAGGCTTTCCTTTCGGCGGTCATCATGGGAATTGTGTTCGTACAAAATGTGACCATGCTCGAAGTGTGGGGCTCGATGTTGAAGTGGCTGGAAAATGCAGTTGGTACAACCAGCTACTACGTCACATTCAGCATTACCTTTGCAATTGCACTCGCCATTCCAGTAGCCTTGCTCGGCTTCACATCATGGATCGCGGGCAAGTTCAACAAAGTTTCACTGATCGAAAACTTCGCCCGCTTCGGTTACGCCATCATCGCATTGGATATGGCGGGACATATCGCCCACAATCTGTTCCATCTTTTGGCTGAAGGCAAATCCATTTACTACACAGCCATGGGATTATTCGGAATGGCATTCCACGGCGCTTCTCCCGCCATTCTGGATATGGGCACCATTCAATTCCTGCAATTTGGTCTGCTCGCTCTTGGTTTCATCGGCTCGCTTTATGTTGCTTATCGCATCGCAAAAATGAACGACACCAGCGGCAATGTTTGGGGAACATTTATCCCTTACGCAGTGTTGATGGTTGTCCTTACCGTCATGAATGTAATCCTGTTCACGCTTCCGATGGCAATGAGAATGTAATTTGAAATGTAAGAGACTGGATGTTGAATGATTCAACATCCAGTCTTGCTAAAGTCTTATTTCTAAAAAAGAGGAAGAATGACGACCCATACAGTCTCCCAGTTACCATCAGAAAAAAGTGATCGCCTGAGAATATTTCTGCACGCGCTTTTGTTCGTGGCAGGTTTTTCTTTTGTGTTCATCGTCGGCTGGGGCGGATCGGCGACAGCGCTTGGTCAAATATTTGGAGCATACAAATACGAGCTGGGGCGGATCGGCGGAGTCGTTGTAATTATTTTTGGCCTCGCAACCTTGGAAGTGATCCGTGTCCCCTGGTTCTACGCTGACACACGCACGCAATATACAGCGCGTGGAACCTATGCAAGCTCTGGCTTAATGGGGATTTTCTTCGCGGCGGGTTGGAGTCCATGTATTGGCGCAACGCTCGGCGCAATCCTGACGATGGGCCTTAGCCAGCAAACGGTTGGACAGGCGATGTGGCTGTCTTCAGGCTACTCGCTCGGATTGGGCATTCCATTTCTCGCGATGGCGCTCGGATTGGAACGCGCATCAGGTTGGCTCAACCGCATGAGGCCGTATCAAAAATATTTCAAGATTATCAGCGGATTGTTCATCATTACGATTGGCGTCCTACTGCTGACGAATACGATGAACCTGATCTCGATCTGGGCGTTCAAGAACGGTTATTACATCGAAGCATTTTCTAGATATGCTGCCGCGCCCACCTATTTAACAGCGATCATCGCAGGCTTGTTATCCTTTCTTTCGCCATGCGTGTTACCGCTTGTTCCAGCCTATCTGGGCTACTTGAGTGGACACACGCTACAGAAGACTTATTCAGGAAAAATATCATGATCAAAGATCCCGTATGCGGCATGATGGTGAATCCGCAACATGCCACAGCCAGTGTTCAGTATAAAGGTACAACATATTATTTTTGCTCGCAAATATGCAAAACTTTTTTTGAACGTGAGCCAGAGAAATATCTAAAGGTCGGGGAAATTGAAGAGTCCAAATAGGCAATATGGCCTATCCTTGCATACGCTTCCTTGCGCTTCCTGTTACCCCCAAAATGGAGCATAATCCTATAAAAGGAGATTACCTATGACAACTACAGTACATGATCCCGTTTGCGGTATGGACATTGACCCCGCGACCGCCGCAGGCACATCCGAATACAAAGGACAAACCTATTACTTCTGTTCGCTGGGCTGCAAGAAAGCGTTCGACAAGGAACCCGAGAAGTATCTCGGTAAAATCGACGAACACACTCACCAACATTAGCACCATCACGAATTGCCTCCCCATAAGACAAGCTTACTTCTTTTTTTGTATAAGGCAAGTCACGACACAAGGCCTTCACGTATTCTTTGTTCTGTCTTTACAGGTTCTTTAATTGTGCCTGATATTCTTGATTCATAAAAAGGAGTAAATTATGTTTCTCATGTGGATCGTTCCCATACTGTTGATTGGATTGGTGGTTTATGCCATCTCTGGTAATAACCTTGTCAATGCCTTGAAACCTGTCGCCGCTCGTACATGCCCACATTGCAATCAAGCGATGCAAAATGACTGGAAGAACTGCCCGCACTGCGGACAGACTATATAAGGAAAAAAATGAAAAAGATTAACTGGCTGATCGTTGGAATTATTGGCATCCTCGCGCTTCTCTTTCTCTTCGGAGGAGGCATGATGAGCGGTTGGGGTTTTGGCAACCAAGGCTATCGCGGCTGGGGCATGATGGGGCCTGGAATGATGGGTTGGGGATATTCTCCCCTCGGCTGGATCGGTATGCTCTTCATGTGGCTGATCCCCATTGGCGTGATTACACTCATCGTATTCGGCATTGCCGCACTGGTACGAAATTCTGGAAATCCCACACTGCCATCTTCTCAAAGCACTTGTCCAAATTGTGCGAAGAGCGTGCAAGCCGACTGGCAAAATTGCCCCCACTGCGGCACAGCTTTGAAATAAAAAATCAGATTTCAACCTCTTGCGAATGGCCTGTCCAAAAGATAGGCCATTTTGCTTATATCGAATCAGGCTGAAAAACGCTCACACGCCTCGTCAAATGGATATACACTTTTAGTATCTCTTATAAAACAGGTGAACCATGAAAGTACATGACCCAGTTTGTGGAATGGAAATCGAACCCCAAAGCGCCTTTGCCAAACGTGAGCACATGGGGCAGACGTTTTATTTTTGCTCACAATCCTGTGTGGATCAATTCGACAAAGACCCGCACCGTTACGTGATGACATCCGCGACGACAGGCTTCAATCCGAAAATGACTCTCGCTCGCATCGAACTACCCGTGAGCGGCTTGCCGTTGAAGGAGCATTCGACTCGCCTTGAGTCGGCTCTGCGCGCGCTCGATGGCGTCAGCGAAGTAAAAGTCAATGCAACCGCAAACAGGCTTGAGGTCCAGTATGATGCGCAGAAGGTGGATGTGGCCAAACTCGTGGGCGCAGTCAAATCCATTGGATTTCAAGTCGGCGGGACAAGCGTCAAAATTGGAATCGAGAATTTACGCTGTGCATCGTGTGTGAAATTTATCGAAGATGAATTGAAATCCACACAGGGTGTTTTAGCTGCAACTGTCAACATTGCCACACAGGAAGCCACCGTGGATTATCTTCCGCAAAAAACAACGCTCTCGCAATTGAATGCGGCAATTGAAACCTGGGGATACAAGCCCCGCCCCGCAACAAGCGATGCGCCCGTGGACAAACAGGAAGAGGCCCACGCCAATGAATACCGCAAGTTGATGAACAAATTTTGGTTCGCAGCCGCGATCTCAGTGTTTGTGATGGTAACGGCGTATTACCAGTTTGTACCCTTCCTGCGTGACTTGAACATGGACTCTTTGCGGCTGCTATGGGGCGTGACCGCGTTGTTGACTCTGCCCGTCATGTTCTGGTCAGGCAGTGACTTCTTCACGGGTGCATGGGCGGCGTTCAAACATCGCTCTGCAAACATGAACACATTGATCGCACTCGGCACGGGTGCGGCTTGGTTGTATTCAACATTCGCGATTCTATTTCCATCTGTTTTCCCCGAAGGAACATCGGAGCCATTTTATGATGTGGTTGCGGTGGTCATTGCACTGGTCGTTTTGGGGCAGGCTTTGGAATTACGTGCCAAAGGACAATCCAGTTCGGCAATTAAAAAGTTGTTGGGTTTGCAAGCCAAGACCGCACGCGTGATTCGCGACGGCAAAGAAATGGACTTGCCCGTTGAAGAAGTGCTGGTTGGCGATGTGATCCAAGTGCGCCCTGGCGAGAAAGTCCCTGTGGACGGCGTCATCGTCGAAGGCAGTTCTGCCGTGGACGAGTCCATGCTCACAGGCGAATCAATGCCTGCTTCCAAAAAGATGGGTGATGAAGTCATCGGCGCAACGATC
This sequence comes from Anaerolineales bacterium, assembly GCA_013140605.1. Lineage (GTDB taxonomy): Bacteria > Chloroflexota > Anaerolineae > Anaerolineales > Villigracilaceae > Villigracilis. The sequence goes on along the minus strand of JABFSL010000002.1, from coordinate 54,714 downwards.
AATAAGACAGGCGCGTTCAAGTTCCGCACAACCAAAGTTGGAAAAGATACCGCGCTTGCGCAGATCGTCAAGATGGTGCAGGATGCGCAGAATTCCAAAGCGCCGATTGCAAGATTGGCCGATATCGTTTCTGGATACTTCGTTCCCGTTGTGATGATTTTGGCTGTATGGACTTTCGTCATCTGGTTTGTAATTGGTCCGCAACCGCAATTCGTTTACGCACTCGTCACAAGTGTTACTGTGCTGATTATCGCCTGCCCTTGCGCGCTGGGACTCGCCACGCCAATGAGCTTGATGGTGGGCATCGGCAAAGGCGCGGAGAATGGGATTCTGATCCGCTCGGGTGAAGCGCTTCAAACCGCACGCGCGATTCAAATTGTGGTGTTGGACAAGACAGGCACGATCACCAAAGGGAAGCCTGAACTAACAGACACAGTGACCAGTGAGCAGTCATCAGTGGATAGTGATCAGTTATTGCGATTGGCGGCTTCGGTGGAAAAAGTCAGCGAACATCCATTGGCGCAGGCCATTGTTGAAGGGGCGCAGGCGCGCAAATTGGAATTGGCAGAAGTAAAAGATTTCGAAGCCATTCCTGGTCACGGCGTTTCTGCAAAAGTTGAAGGTAAGAACATTTTGATCGGCAATCTCAAGTTGATGAACCGCGAGAAGATTGTGCTTGGTTCATTGGAAGAAAAATCAAAATCGCTCGCTGATGATGGCAAGACGCCGATGTTTATTGCCCTCGATGGAAGAGCCGCAGGCATCATTGCCGTGGCAGATACAGTCAAGGAAGATTCCGCCGAAGCGATTCTGGCTCTGCAAAATATGGGTATCGAAGTCGTGATGATCACAGGCGACAATCGCCGCACAGCCGAAGCGATTGCGCGCAAGGTCGGCGTGACACGTGTACTGGCAGAAGTATTGCCCGAAGACAAAGCCAACGAGGTCAAGAAACTCCAAATCGAAAATCGTAAATCTAAAATCCAAAATGTAGTAGCTATGGTCGGCGATGGTATTAACGACGCGCCTGCGCTCGCGCAAGCGGATGTTGGTCTAGCCATTGGCACAGGTACAGACGTTGCCATTGAAGCTTCAGACATCACGCTCATCAAAGGCAGTCTCAAAGGCGTGGTCACAGCTATTGAAGTCAGCCGCGCTACGATGAACAATATTTACCAAAACCTGGTTGGTGCATTTTTCTATAACGTTTTGGGGATTCCTGTCGCAATGGGATTGCTTTTCCCCTTCTTCGGCCTGCTGCTTAGCCCAATGATCGCAGGCGCAGCAATGGCGTTTTCATCCGTTACAGTTGTCGCCAATGCCAATCGTTTACGCGGGTTTAAACCCAAGTTCAGCGCAAAATAGGAGTCATTATGAAAATCGAATTGCTCTATTTCGATGGTTGCCCCTCATGGGAAAACGGATTGAAAAATATCGAGGCCGCTTTGCAGGAAGAAGGTTTGTCTGCTTCTGTGGAAATGGTCAAAGTGATGGACGATAAAAACGCCGCTCAGTTGAAATTTCTTGGCTCGCCCTCCTTCCGAATTAATGGTCATGATCTTTGGCATGAGGAACGTGAAAATTATTCGTTGAGCTGCCGCGTCTATCCAACGCCAGAAGGCATCAAAGGTTTTCCAACCGTTGCCATGCTGAGGGCACAACTCAAACAGTTCAAAGGAGCATAACATGTCCAATCTTCAAATCTTCGTGATTCTTTCAGGCGTTGTAATGACCGTTCTCATTGCCTGGTATTTCTGGTTTGCCCCCAAAGCGCAGACGCGCGTTGCCGTATCCGCATCTGGCGCGCAGGAAGTGGCGATCACTGTAAAAGGCGGTTACACACCCGATGTGATCATTGTGCAAAAAGGACGATCTGTGCGATTGACATTTACCCGACAGGAAAGTTCGGCATGTTCTGAAAAAGTCTTGTTCCCTGATTTCAATCAAAACGCATTATTGCCCGAAGGCGAACAGGTCACATTGGAATTCACGCCCGAAAAATCTGGTGAGTTCGGCTTTCAATGTCAAATGGGAATGTTACGCGGCAAGTTGATCGTGGAAGAAGGATAATATGAAACACCAAAGAATCCATGTTCCAAACCTTTCTTACATGGCGGCTTTTGTTATCGGGGTTATTTTGTTCGCTTCGATTTGGAAGTCGTGGTTTGGTTCAGCATCCAACGCGGTGGTTTTCGCAGGGATGGCGGGCGTGGCAGTTGCGGTGACAACATTTTGGCTCCGTAACGAAATTCAACATCACAATAATAAGGAAAAATAATAGTGGATCAAAATCAAACGACTCTCCCTCCAGCGCCAGAATTCAAAACTGCCTGCGGCGGGAACATAAAAGAACCATCCAAATATCCAGGCGCAGAGTATCGCGGCGAACGGATCTATTTCTGCACACAGGCTTGTCTCGATTTGTTTCTCTTGAATCCCGATCCATTCATGGCGGGCGATGTGGAACATCCATTGGATTAAGAGCCGCTGTAACCTTCAAACAATCTTAGCCTTATCTTCATCGTTTCTTTACGCTGGGAATCTATATTGGGGCATTGCCAAATAAAAGGAGAACTTCACCATTAACAGACTTACTCGCAGAGACTTTATTAAATTGATAGGAATGAGCGCAGGGACATTGACTCTCAGCGCCTGTGGACTCATTCCGCCCGCTTCACGCTTCGCATCACCTACAACTGCTCCAGTTATCCTGACGCCGCTCGCGTCTGTACCTGTTTCCCTTGCCGTTGACCTGACTGCTGGACGCGCCATGCTCCCAATCTTTTCAGGGGCGGAAACTCCCGTTTGGCGGTATCAACCGTCGGTGCGGGAGGGAAGCGCAGAATCAATCCAGACGTTGAGCAACTCCTATCTCGGTCCTATTTTTCGAGTCAAACAAGGTCAACGAGTCCAGGTTCGGCTTATGAACGATCTTCCCGATCCCACCATCATCCATTGGCACGGACTGTTAATTCCAGAGGAGATGGACGGGCATCCGCGGTATGCCATCGCGTCAGGCGAGAGTTTTGAATATGATTTTCAGGTGATCAACCGCGCGGGCATGTATTGGTTTCATCCGCATCCGCACCAGTTGACTGCCCCGCAGGTCTATTACGGACTGGCGGGTTTGTTCATCGTCAGTGACGATGAGGAAGCCGCGCTGGGTTTGCCTGCCGGCGAATACGATCTGCCGCTGGTGATACAGGACCGAACGTTTGACTCGCAAAACGAGATGGTCTATCTGGCGAACGGCATGATGGATTCGATGATAGGTTTTCTGGGCGATACGATTCTGGTCAACGGCGCGCCCAATGCAGCACTGGATGTTAAAGCCAGCGCGTACCGCTTGCGATTGTTGAATGGCTCGAACTCACGAATCTATAAATTTGCATGGCAGGATGGCACACCCATGACCGTGATCGCCACAGATGGCGGCTTGCTGGAAGAGCCAGTGACTCGCGAATACATCACGCTCGCACCTGGTGAACGGGTGGAACTGTGGGCTGATTTCAGCGGACGAACGGGTAGTGAAATGCGATTGGTCAGCCTGGCGTTTTCAGGGTTTGACAATGGCGGTGGAGGCATGATGGGCGGCGGTTCCAACTTGCCCAATGGTGCATCATTCGATATCCTGAAATTGAAAGTTGGCGAGAAAGGCGCGGATGGTCTTTCACTCCCTGCTCATCTTTCAACCATTGCGCGTCATCGTGCGGAAGATGCTGTTAATCTAAATAACCCGCGCTCGTTTATACTGGCGATGCAGGGCATGACTCACACCATTAATGGAAGCGTATTCGAGATGGATTCGGTTGCGCAGAATGAGATCGTGCAGCTTGGTGATTTGGAAGTTTGGGAATTCGCCAATCTCGAGGGCGGCGGGGTAGGTGAAATGAGCATGATGAATATGGAAATGCCTCATCCGATGCATATTCACGGCGTACGATTTCAGATACTCAGACGCGAGCTTGCACAGGGTAACGAGTCGATGTATCAGGAATTAAGCGGCGGCTTTGTAGACAATGGGTGGAAGGATACAGTGCTGGTCATGCCTGGCGAAAAAGTCCAGATGCTTGTCCGCTTCGAGAATTACGCGGGGACATTTCTTTATCACTGTCACAATCTCGAACACGAAGACGCGGGTATGATGAGGAACTACAAAATCGAAAGTTAATCTATTACAGGCTCTGACAGTGTCAGAGCCTGTTGATTTTCGCGGTCCATGACATTTATCATAAGCCATTTGGCGTATTAATTTCCCCGCCATCCTGCGCTGGAGACAATTGAATTGTCAGACTACCATTGGGCTATCCGATACTGGAGGCCCAATATGATTTCAAAAACACGTAAACTTTTACTACTCTCCCTCATAGCAGTTTTATTGACCACTGCTATTTCCGCCTGCTCAACTTCAAAATCAAACGATGCCCATCTGATCATGATGCCGATGGATCAAATGCCTGCCGAAGTCCAGTCTGCGCCCGTGGCTGTACAGGAAGCCTATCAATTCAACACAGCGAACCCCGACATCATGCAGGATATTCCCTGCTATTGCGGATGCGGCGATATTGGACACACCTCCAATTACGATTGCTACGTCTCGGAAGTGGACGCCAGCGGGAAGATCACCTTCGACAATCATGCCCTTGGCTGTTCCATCTGCGTGGATATTACCCAGGATGTGATGCGGATGTTGAGAGAAGGGAAAAGTCCGCAGGAAGCCAGAACATACGTAGACGCAACCTATTCCCAATACGGCCCATCGAACATCCCTTAATTTTATGAACTCGCGCTTCATTCTTCTCCTCTTTGTAATGGCTGGACTGGTTGTGGCGTTTGCGCCGCTGCCAGTCCAACCCATTACGCCTCAGGAGCGGACCTTTCGGATTGACGCGCGACAATATGCATATTCTCCCTCTGAGTTTAAAGTCAACCCTGGCGACAAGGTGAATATCCAACTCGTCAGCACGGATGTGGTGCATGGTTTGTATGTGGATGGCTACGATATTTCCATCGAGGCTGACCCAGGTCAGACCAAAACATTATCTTTCGTTGCCGACAAGCCAGGCTCCTTCCGTTTTCGATGTAATGTTACCTGTGGTGCGATGCATCCGTTCATGATTGGCAAGTTGACAGTAGGGACAAATAATTGGCTGTATCGCTCCATTGGTCTTGCAGTTCTTGCCGTGATTGGCTTCCTTCCTCTTTCGTCTTTCATACCCCAAACAAAGAACATGGATTGAATCACGCTGAATATTATGAGCCGCTTTGAACTTACTCGTATCCCCTTTATAAAGAACACGCTAAAAAGCCGCTATCCTCAACTGGCTGTATTTATCGTGATGCTGGTGGGATACATCTTTGCCATCCTTGCCGGGCTGATCGGCACACCAGTTGGAAGCCACAATTTCAGCATCGTCTTCGTATGGATCGCATGGTGGGCAATCCTGATTCTCGTTGCCGTGCCATTCTTCGGGCGCGGATGGTGCGCGGTTTGCCCAATCCCGCTTCCTGGAGAATGGCTCCAACGCGGTGCAGTATTAAGTCCGCCTGATAAAAAGCCAAAATGGCTCAATCTGCGCTGGCCCAAGTTTCTGCGCAACATTTGGATGCAGAACATTTCGTTTCTATTGTTGGCTCTCTTCAGCAGTGTCCTGCTCACCACCCCAAATATCACAGGGATTGTCCTTGCCGCCATGCTCTTCGCCGCGATTGGATTGAGTACCATTTTCGAGCGTCGCGCCTTTTGCCGTTATCTCTGCCCAGTCGGTGGATTTATTGGTTTGTATTCACAAACTGCTCCGATAGAATTACGAATTAAAGATAAACAAATCTGTGTAACCTGTGAAGGCAAACCCTGTTATAACGGTTCAGCCAATGGATATGGCTGTCCGTGGGATGTATTCCCTGGAGGCCTGACAAAAAACACCTACTGCGGTTTATGCATGGAATGTATTCGCACCTGCCCGCATGACAACATCGCGATCAACCTGCGTCCATTCTCTGCTGATCTCGCAAAGCCATCCACAAGAATGGATGAAGCCTTCAAAGCTTTCATCATGCTCGGTTCAGCTATGATTTATGCGGGTGTTTTGCTTGGTCCGTGGGGCGCATTCAAGGATGCGGCTTACAACGTTGGCACAAGCGCATGGTTTATTTATGCAGTCATATTTCTTGCGATTATCTTTGTTATCCTTCCTGGTTTCTTTACGCTCGGCATTCTAAAAACAAAAGGCTCTCTCCCGCTCAAACAACGATTTGCTTCTCTTGCAACTGCTCTCATTCCTCTCGGCCTGATGTTCTGGGTTGCATTTAGCTTATCTTTCGTTCTAACCAATGCTTCATACATAATCGCAGCTTTCTCTGATCCGCTCGGCCTTGGCTGGAATTTGTTTGGAACAGCCAACGCCGTATGGCAGCCGATGCTCACGTTCGTTCTCGCACCCGCGCAAACACTTGCACTGGTCGGCGGCTTGATCTGGTCTGCGCGCACGGCGCAGAAAGCCGCAAACGAAATAAGGACGTCTTCAATTTCTGTCATCGCTTTTAGTTTCATCCTCACATTGGTCATGCTGTGGTTGCTCTTATGAAACGCTCGGAACTCATCTCACGCATTTTGATAACAGTAGCAATTGTCAGCGTAGTTGGAGCGCCGCTTTATTTTTGGTCACACACTCCGCTTATTCATGTACACATCGCAGAAGATGGCGGCTGGAGTCCAGATGTAATCAAAGCCAATGTCAACGAGCCACTTAATTTAAAACTAACTTCTGACGATGTAGTTCATGGTTTTGCTGTCGGTCAGATGGACATGCAAAGTGTGGATGTTCTGCCAGGCAAAGTCGCTGACGTCACCTTGAATTTTGACAAGCCTGGGATTTACACCTTCTTCTGCACGCGCTGGTGCGGAATCAATCACTGGCGCATGCGCGGCACAATTGAAGTCAGCGGTTCACCTGCGGACCCTTCGACAAGCTCAGGACAGCGCCCTGAGCCTGCTTCTGTTCCAATGTATGTGACTCTCGGCCTCGACATTGACGCTCCGCACGACTCGCCTTCTATTCCATTTTCTCAACCCTCGGCAATCAATGGACAGCAATTGGCAGTCAATTTACCAATTGACCGATCCACTGAGTACTATCTCGGAAATTCACCTTATCAAGTATTTGACGAATTGGGTTCCACGTCGCTCACTGAAATACAACGATGGAATGTGGTTGCATCCATCTGGCAATCCAACACGACACCCGAATCCCTCGCAAATGGACAGCACCTGTTTGCCCAAAACTGCGCCGCCTGTCATGGTGAGAATGGTGCGGGCAACGGTGTCTTTGCGGATGACCTCGCCGCGGCTGATGAATCATCCATGCAAACGATGGCAGGCTCAGATAACATGACCATGCAATCTCCCGTTGACTTCACCAATCCAACGCGAATGCTCGGCGCGAGCCCCGCATTATTACAGGGAAAAATCCTGCGTGGCGGCATGGGCACGGGCATGCCGATGTGGGGCTCGATTTTTACCGAGGAGCAAATCTGGGATCTGATCGCGTATCTGTATTCGTTCCAGTTTGATTATCACAATTAAGGAGATACCATGAGCAAAAAACAAAGAAGTCAGAAGCACAAAAAGAGTTTTCCCTGGGGGCTGTTGGCCGTTGGCGGCATCCTGATCATTGCCGCAATATTCATCTCCACGAACCAGGGCGGCGGAACTCCATCCATCGCAGTGGATCAGCAAAAAATTGATTATGGCGATGTGAAATTCAACGTGGAAAAAACCTTTGCCATAAAGGTCACCAATACAGGCGATGACATATTACGTTTCAAAGAGGAACCGTATATCGAAGTTTTAGAAGGGTGCTGACCTCCTCAACTTACCATCGGTTCGATGGTACTCAAACCTGGTGAAAGCACAATTATTGAATCCGCTGTGTTCATGATGCACGAAGGCATGGACGGCCCACACAACTTCGGAGTTCATCTCAAGACAAATGATCCCGCAAATCCTGATCTAATTGTGAACGTGTTGTCCAATTGGATTCCATAAAATCAATTTTAGAAAATAAGAGACAAAGATGCCATCTTTGTCTCTTATTTCATCATGTAGTGCTGTGCATAATCTTCAGAGATTCATCCTCACCAAATGTTGGAGATCTGGACTTCTTCATTGCCAGCCAGATTAAGCTATAAAAGAACAGAGACTTTTACTTGGAACATAATAACAAAACCCGACGAATCGCTGCGCCTGCGGTTATGTAACGTAGATGCAAAATTCCTTAACATCCGGCAAAGGCAGAAAACGCAAACCGAAGGATGAAAAACGAACGATGATGACGATGTTGGTTGGGTGGCGGTTATTGGCGGAATCTTCGCGATTGTGTGGGGAGTACTGAGAACCGGGATTGTTATTTCAGCCCTGCGCCAAACTTTTGAAAGACAAAAGAAGTTCTAGCTTTCATGCTTCATTATTTAGAACAATCCATATCTGCATACGGAACCCCGATCTGAAAGAGTTCTCCTCCGACCATTTTTGCATCACTACAAAATGCTTATCTCCAAGAAGAAAGGTGGTCAAATAAACCAAAGGCGGTGGAGATAAAACTTCATAGCCTTTGGTTTTGACCTGATTACTAACTATTTTTTATCGAAAACTGTTCGAAAAGCGGTGAATTTTCGCCGCCTACGTTCTTAAGCGAAATTTATACCCGTATACATGATATACCCCGCTGGGATGATTGCAGTTATTTTATATACCTTCATCAAACTCATCATCCCATTCAGTGTCGCCGAGAATTTCACTGGGATTGAATGGCAGTTCATTGGGATCATATCTCTTCGGTGTGGATGGCGGTGGGATGTTGCGCGTCCATTTGTACGTGCGTTTTAAATCTTCGAGCATTTCTGTATGAAGTTCATCCTTCCACTTTTCATACATGCGGATTCGTTTTTTCACCCAATCGGCAGGCTCACCAGGTTGACCGTCATCCTTATCGAGAAAACTCCAATCCACAATTGATGTTGCAGGCATCTCCTTTTCGTTGGGGATGGATTGGGTGAAAAGATTTGCCAATTGCTTATCAATGGTTGGACGATACGGCGCGATGCGTTCCTTTTGATTTTCATTTCGCACTTCGCGCACGTAATCCTTTGTCTTTGGTGCGGTGGGGTCAATGAAATCCATCATACGGTCATAAAGTGAACCGTCTCCTTTAGGTGGAATCCACGGGATGCGATGGGCGTTATCGCGCCACCAGATGATTTCGGCAAGTAATCTTCTCGCAGCCGCATCGTCAAAGCGCGAGCATAACTCGCCTAACGCTTCTGCTGCATCGGCGAAAAATCCAAGGTCGGCATATTGCCACCCGATCCAGAACAATGTCTTTTGCGGGTCTTCGGCTTTTTGAATTGCATCCGCAAAAATCGTCCAGGAGTAATCGGTACATTCCTCATCACCGAGACAGTACGCACCAAGCAATTCTATTTTGCCATCATTAAGAATTTTTTGCACATCAGGAGGACCGTCTCTGTCCAATATGTTCTCTTGATACTTTCCATCCCACCTGCTCATAAAACGATAGGACAACGCCAGCCTGCGTCGCTGTTGCCACGGACGGTCATCCCATTCGTCAATATTCTGCTGAATAGCAACGCGGTTATCGTAAATCGTCCATTCATCACAGAAGAGTCCGTAAACAAGTTCCTGAGCTTCTTCGCAATCAGGGAACAACGCCAATACATCAAAGCACAAAGCCGCTGCATCAGACTGTCCGCAATACCATTGACCGATATCACGCGCGCGGGCTAAGGTTTTGTAAACGTATTCAGGATAGGTGGGCATTTAAAATAGACTCGGCTGATTAGGTTGAAATTGCATTGTCATAGTTTGAGTTGGTTCAATTCATCTTGAAATGCGGGAAGTTTGCGAAAACGTTCGCGTATTTCTGCTATGAGTTTGTCCCATGATTGTATTTCGTTCAACTGGCGATAGATGTCGCGTATTTCACGCAGGCAAAGTGCCGCTTGCGAATAATTGCCTCGGTCACGGTAATTAATAAAGCGCTCTGCTTCTTTTGTAAACAGCTGAATGGATTCCTGGGGATATTGTTTCTTTGCCGCTTGCGCCACTTCAATAAGCAGGGAATGATCTCCCCAGCGTTCTGGCAATTTTTCAAGCGTTGCAAGCGCATATCCCACCTCTTTTTCAAGGAGGTAAAGACTGACAAGGAAGTTAAAATCTTTTTTGCTTTCAAGTTCATGGATGATATGACTTTGTAAATTTCCCCAACCATTAAGTTGCTTTGCGAGTTTGCGGAGTTTTTTATATTTCTCGATGTTGGGATATTTCCAAAACAGTCTTTCTTCTAATTCCAACGACCCCGCCAAATCTCCGCGCTCTTTGAGCCTGTTTGCAAGCCAATCTACCAGGCGATCATCTTTGATGGTTTTTAGTCTTTCGGTCACAAGTTTTTCGGCGAGCGCGGCTTGCCCATGAGTTATAAAAATATCAAGTGTCTTGAATAAAGGATAATCTTCTGCAACTCTGGCAACATCTTCTGCTTCTTTAATTCTTTTGAGTTTGAGCAGGCGTGCAATTAGGTCATTCAACCGTCCCGTTTCACGGCAAAGTTTCAAATAGGACTCATCATCAAGAATGTCTGCTTCGAGATCAAGCAGAAGCCTGCCAAGAGTTTCGCGATGATAGCCATCGCTCCAACTGTTTCCTTTCGGGAGGATTTTGCGCGTCCATTTTGCGATTTCCACTCGTTCTTCGGGAGTGGTTTGTGCTGTAAGGATTTCTGGTACGCAATCCGCAGCGCCAACGCCGCCTATTTTTATCGTATCCCACTGGTATGCGCTGAACAGGGTTTGTAGAATTTCAAGTCTCTTTTTTGAGTCCTTGATTTGGGATAAGCAATTACCAAGCGCTTCGGCGCATTCATACAAGACACCCAGCAATTCTCCCTCTTCATCTCCAAGAGCCTCATTTTCGTTATCCATAATGGTCTCGATGATTGCGATATATATCGAAGCCGAATTTTCCGCTTCATCGCGGGACAAATAACCTGCCGCGAGTTTCAAAAGTGGATTCAAACCCCGTTTGATTTCACGCGCATAACCCCATTCAAAGTCTGCGCCTTGAAAAGCTTGTTCTGCCTGTCTGCGAATGGCTTTTATATTTAGCGGTTTGTTTTCTCCTCCCGCAAGAGGAAGTTCAAGCAGGGATTCCAAATCTGGTTCCTGTTCAATCATTTGCTTAATGAGGGCAATCAATTCGGGTTTGTAAAGTTTTTCGAGGATGGCGTCAATCGCTTCGACTTCCTGGAAAGAGTTGGGATCGTTCACCCAGGTTAGTAATAACGCGACAGTATGTTTGCAATGTCCACCATCCCCTACGGGACAGGAACATTCTGCGGATTTAATTCCCTTGTTGTCAAATAAGACTTCCTGGCGATAAAAGGGGGCTTGCGACCCAGAGCATTTGGACTTGATGGTCATCCCCTGAGTTCGCTGTTCGTAGATGGCTCCTTGTTCATAATATTTTTCCCCTCGCTGGAAGTAAACATTATCTGTCCAGTGGGCGATAATTGATTTTGAAATTCGTGGGATGGATGACATAACGTGTTCCAAAAATAGGATATCCGCATTATACAACTTTCTTTTTGCATATAACAAAATCGACCTGCTAGTTTAGCAGGTCGATGGGAATTTAAAGAGAATATATGCAATCGCCATATTTGATATATGCAGCGCCGGGCAGATCCTTATAGAAATATAGGGACGGTGAGTTATGTCACTACATGTTGCTTGTATCTTCATATCTTCATGAGCAATTTCGAGTATAGTTAATCCATGTCCCTGCGCACACGGCTGATTGTTTTCGTCCTGCTTTTTGGCTCGGCGGTATTAACCAACATCTTCGCGTTGGTGTATCTGGCGCGCTCGATCTCCAACTCGCTGGATGCCATCGAGAATATTCGTCAGCGGCAATTGGTGGCGGTGCAGATGAACGCGCATTTACGCGACGCCGAGGCGGCGTTGTATCGCTATCAGATCAACGGTGAGACGGGTTTCAAATCCCAATTTATTGAGCAATTAAATAATTTCTCCAACGACTTGGTGCAATATCGCTCATTGGCCATTGGCCCAGATGAACTGCAATGGGCTTCCACTCTGGAAGTGGCATATCAACAGGCATTGACCACTGGCAGCGACTTAATTAAACTGCGCGATAATCAGACAAGCCGCCTTGATGAATTTCTGGGCGCACAATCTCAATTATCCGCTTTCCTTTCCAATGATGTCATGCCAGGTCGCACGGACGATGTTGAATATCAGGCAATCGTATCAGCCATGCAGGATTCGTCGCGTGCCATGTTATCTGCTGTGACGGGGTATCTGGCATCACCAGAAGAAAACAAACGTGTGCAATTTACCGATGCTGTCGTTGCGTTCCAGCAGGCAGCGGATAACTTTCGCAGCATTGCGCAATCAGAAGATGAAAAACGCTGGGCGGAAGAGACTCTCGCCATCTTCGATCAATTAAAATCATTGGGCACTCAACTGATCAGCGGACGCGATTTGCAGCAATCACTTTATGCGAATTTTATTTCCATCATCTTCAATGCGGGCCAGCAGACCATCGTCGGAAAAATCGAACCGCATGAAACTGAAAAATTCACACAGGAACAACAAGCCTTGTTGAATGCGGTCAACACTGCCAGCGTTGCGAGTATTCTTGCGGCAGCCTTGATCTCGGGCTTTGCGATCCTGTTCATGACCCAGCTGTCCCGACAGATCAATACGCGCGCCACTGCGCTACTCGATGGCGCGGAGCGTGTGACACATGGAAATCTCGAAGAGCCAGTCGAGATCACTGGCGAGGATGAGTTCGGGAAACTTGCATCTTCTTTCAATACGATGATGCTCGAACTAGCCAACCGTGAAGACCGCCTGCGCGCGATGATCGGAAAGATGGCACATATTCAGGATGAAGAGCGCCGCCTCATTGGTCTGGACCTGCATGATGGTCTGACTCAATTGATCATCTCTGCCAATATGCATTTGAACACGCTCAACTCACAGATCGGTTCACGACTGAATGCACAGACGCTTCAAGCCCTGGACGTGAGTCGGACTCTCGTCAAACAGTCCATTGACGAAGCCCGCAGAGTGATCTCCGAACTGCGCCCGACGATGGTGGAAGACTTGGGCTTGGAGCGCGGACTTAGGCAATATGTGACCGAAGTGTGCGAAGAACAAAATTGGGAATCGGAAATTATTACTGATACACATGGACTGCAAATCGAGCATTCGATGGAAGCGTCCATTTTCCGCATTGCGCAGGAGGCGTTGACCAATGTCCGCAAACACGCGCGGACTCAACGGGTGCGAGTCGAACTGTCAGCGGAGGATCAAAGCCTGGTGTTGCGGGTGCAGGACTGGGGTCAAGGGTTTGATGCGTTGTTAATCCAAAAAGATGAAGCCGAACATTTGGGGTTAGTCAGTATGCAGGAGCGGGCGCAAATGATCAACGGAGTCTGCAAGATCGAAAGCGAACTTGGAAAAGGGACAAGCGTCGAGGTGCGGATTCCGCTGGCGTCATTGGCAAAGAGGAGCGAAGATGGAAAGTGAAATCACATTATTGATCGCGGACGATCACCCGATGGTGCGCGCGGGACTGAAAAGCATGTTGAGCGATTCGCGGATTAAGATTGTGGGCGAGGCCAGCAGCGGACGCGAAGCGCTTGATCTGGTAACGAAACTCAAACCGATGGTGATCTTGATGGACATTCGTATGCCAGACATGGACGGCATTCAAGCGCTCGAAGCGATCAAGGCTGCAAAGTTGGATACACGTGTCATCATGGTGACGACTTATCGCAGCACCGCGTATTTGTTGAAGTCGCTTTCCGCGGGCGCGGCGGGATTTGTGTTGAAGGATATTTCGCGCGAAGAATTACTGGCGGCGGTGTATTCCATCGCGCAAGGGACATCGCTGGTGGATAGCATATTTTTGCAGGATGTTTTGCGGAACCTCGAAAGCGCTGAGAAAACGAATGAATCACCAGAGGATTTGATCGAGCCGCTGACCGCGCGTGAAATGGATATTCTACGCTTGATGGTGGAAGGATTGACCAATCAGGCGATTGGAGATGTGCTTGGCTTGAGCGCAGGAACGGTCAAGGGGTACGCGCAGACGGTGATGCACAAGTTGGGAACGAATGACCGTACACAAGCCGCAGTAAAAGCGATTCGGTTGGGCCTGGTGAAATAAAAGTTTAGGTAACCGTATACTTGACACACAAAATAGAATCTCTCAATAAAAGGGTATAAAATAGGTCGGCAAGTAATTTGCCGACCTATTGCAAACCGTTAGGCGCTTGTTAAACAAAAAAGAGATCCCCAAATATTTAGGTTATCTCTTCAAGTGAAATAAAATTTAGAAAACTAATCGTCCGAATCTGAATCCGTATTACTTATATTGGTTGTTGAAGTTGGTACAACCAGGTCTTTCTTTTTCTTTACGCTTTCCGCAAAATTTACTTGTGTTCCCTCTACATTTTTAGTCTTCTCAATGGTCTGCACTAAAAGCACAGCATTTGAGACCGCTCCACTCGCCTTCTTTTTATCTTCTGTCTCGGAGCTAGTCTTTGGTTTTTTATTTTCATCATCTGCTGTCATGGCATCCTCTTATTTTGAAAGGAGTATTTATTGTGAAGGAAAAAGTTACGCCTGATTTTACAACAATGTTTGATGAAGCGCAAAAGCAACTTAACAGACAATTTACCAGTTTTTCAAGTTTAAAGAAATATGCAGAAACTATAATGGGCGTTTCCAGTGTCATTGTCTCATTCTTTGCAACATTTAAAGTTTTTGACAATACCATAATCAAGCCAGCCTCATTTTTTGCATTATTCTTTTTTATTGTCATTCTTTATACAGTTTTAATGGTTTTAGCAATAAATTTAGCCAGACCGTCTTCTGTGGAATCTCCGATTCGTGCAGATATTGATAATTACAATAGAGCCTACGCAGACAAAAGCGAAAAAGATATTATTATGAGTCAAATTACGATATATGTAAGAGCAATTCAAAAGAACGAAAAGACCTTGATAAAACAGGAACGGCTGTCTAAAATCATGGGGTACTATCTTTGCACAATTGTTGCCTTCATTTTTTTGGCAACAATCACATTGTTGGCACCTTAAGATTAAACCGCACCTAATAAAACGTGCATACTTTCGCTACGCTTCGTGTTTTATGTTGAAAACGCGCTCTATGCGTCAAAGTATATAGTTACCAACGTTTATTTACCCAACCCACCACTTCGCGGACGATCAACTTGTATTGCATCAGGATTCAATACGTCGCTTTTGGGAAGTTCGTTTTTCAGCCAGGCATCCAATTGATCAGCGGCGATCTCAACAAACTCATGAAAGACATCCCGAACCTGCCAGCCGACATGCGGCGTCAATAATACATTTGACATTGTCCGCAGCGGGCTTGACACTGGAAGCGGTTCGACAGCGAACACATCCAGACCTGCACCCGCAATTCTTTTTTCGCGCAGAGCATTTATCAAAGCGGCCTCGTCAATGATCGCGCCGCGTGAAGTGTTGATCAATATTGCACCAGGCTTCATCTTCCACAATTTTTCCCTATCCATAAGACTGCGCGATTCATCCGAGAGGCGCAGATGAATGGATACGATGTCCGATTCTGCCAGCAGATCATCAAGCGGGAGTCTTCGAACTCCAAATTCGTCAGGCTCTGGACGCGTGCTTGTCCGATCCCATGCCGTCACTTTCATCCCGAAGGCTTCTGCCAGCCGTGCAATCGGACGCCCATGACGTCCATATCCAAGAATTCCCAATGTGCGCCCCGACAGCGAACCGCCAATACTTCCACGCCATTCTCCTTTGCTCATCTCCGTTGTGAGTTGATAAATTTGACGGACCAACCCCAGCATGAAACCTAAAGCAAGTTCGGGGACAACCACCGTTGGCTTCGATACCCGCCTGCCAAGCGCGATCACAATTCCCCTTTGAGTCGCAGCAGCCTGATCGATATGGTAGGCATGTCCCCCAGTTTGCAGGACAAATTCGAGGTTGGGGCAAGCCTCAAAGAAGAGAGTATCCAGTTTCGTTCTCTCGCGCAAAGCCAGGATGACCTGAAAGTCTTTTAGGATGCTGTAGTCATCAATAGGGTGGTCGAGAATCGTGACGTCCGCAAGCTGACGTAATCGAGCCATTGCGGGAGACTGCGCCAATTCCCCTTCATAATCGTCCATCACCAATAATTTTGGTTTGTTCATATTTGAACCTCTTATTGTCTTCGCCGAACCTGCATAATCTTCCTTGCTCAAAGCGGCGGGAATACTTAACTCAAATTGCCACTTTGATCTCAATACGCTTTCAACCATGGCGTTTTAACGCAAAGCCGCTAAGACGCCAAGTTTTAATAGCTTTTTCTTTGCGACTCCGCGCCTTTGCGTTAAATTTGTGCAGATTTCGCAGGATGGCAACTTGAGTTATTTATGTGAATAACCCAAATATACATCATAAGATGTACTCCCAAACGGGGGGACAAAATCCAGCCGTTCGGGAGTTTTGCATTTAAACCCCAGACTGTATCCTATACCCAAGATGACAGCTCAAGCATTTCGTAATTTACTTTCCCAACCAGAGATTCTGGTCGTACCTGGCGCAGCGGATGCAATGTCTGCGCGCATTGTTGAGGATGTTGGTTTCAGCGCAGTGTATGCCAGCGGAGCGGGAATCGCAAATGTGCAGTTCGCCCTACCAGACATCGGTCTCCTGACCATGACCGAAATGATCGAGCCGATTCGCCGCATTGTCGAAGCGGTGAACATTCCCGTTATCGCAGATGCAGATACGGGATACGGAAATGCCGTCAACGTCACGCGCACAACCCAGGTCTATGAAGATGCGGGCGTCGCCGCCATGCAGATCGAAGATCAAGTTACTCCCAAAAAATGCGGGCACTTCAACGGCAAGGAAGTTATTTCCAGCGAAGAGATGATTCAAAAAATTCATGCGGCTGTTAAAGCACGCAAGGAAATGTTGATCATCGCCCGCACAGATAGCATCGCCACGCACGGCATGGATGAAGCCGTCCGTCGCGCAAATTTATACGCCCGCGCTGGCGCAGACATTATCTTCGTCGAAGCGCCCACGCAAAAAGAACAGATCGCTGAACTGCCAAAACGAATCAAAGCCCCCCTGCTTTTCAACATGACCGAAGGCGCGAAGACGCCGATCATTTCTCACGATGAACTTCACGAGATGGGCTATCGCATTGTGATCCATCCCAACCTCGCCATGCGCGTCGCCGCCCGCGCCATGCAAAGCGCCCTCGCCGTTTTGCAAAAAGCGCGCAGCAGCGAACTGCTCATCCCTTCGATGCTTGAATGGAACGAACGTCAGCGATTGGTGCGCCTGCCCGAATGGGAGACGCTTGACAATGAATTGAGCCGCTACGAAATAGCGGATTCGAGATAACAAATTCACCAAGGAGAAGAAAAATGAATCGCAAACTGAACGTGTTCCTTTCTTTGACGCTGGCCCTGGCATTTGTACTTGCCGCTTGCGCCCCCGCTTCAACCCCGACCGAAGCGCCTGCCACTGCTGCCCCAGCCACTGAGGCCCCGACAGAGGCTCCCGTCGCCACCGAAGCGCCCGCCATTGACCCATTGGTCGCGCTCGCCGAAGAATCCAAGAACGAAACTGAAGGTCTGCTCGTCCACTCCATTATGGGCGAGAACAACTGGGCGCCCGTCATCGCAGCATTCAATGCGAAATATCAGTGGATCACAGTCACTGCGCTTGATCTCGGCACCACCGAAACTTTTGAGAAATACTATACCGAAGCTGCTGGCGGCGCGCGCACTGCCGACATGATCATCACCTCTTCGCCTGATGGCTGGCAGGATTTCATTGCCAAAGGCGAATTACAGGTCTACAACCCCGTCAACATTGAAGGCATGCCAGACTTTGCCACACTTGCTGATGGCGTATACGCTGTCTCCACCGACCCGATGATCATCATCTACAACAAGCAACTCGTCGCCACCCCGCCCGAAACCATGGAAGCAGTAGCCGCATTCGCCGCTGACCCCGCCAATGCTGGCAAGATCACAACCTATGATGCTGAAAAGAACGGCACTGGTTATGGCATCAACTGGTTCTGGGCTGCAAACAAAGGTGACGCTGGCTGGGCCACCCTCGAAACTATTGGCAAGTCCAATGTCAATATGCAGACCTCGGCAGGCAACATGGTCAATGCCGTGTTGTCTGGCGAAGCCTCTGTCGGTTACTTCGTCTCTGGCATTTCGGTCTTCCCCAAATTCCCAGAGGCTGAACCCGTTCTTGGTTGGTCATACCAGAAAGACGGTCAGGTAGTGCTCGTACGCGGCATGGGAATCACCAAAGCCGCTGCATCTCCCGCATCTGCCAAATTGTTGATGGAGTTCATCCTCTCTGCCGAAGGTCAAATTGCCTGGGGTGAGGGTGGTCTCACTCCCTACCGCCCTGACGTTGCTGACAAAGCCAAGTATCATTTGCAAAAAGTCATCGATGCTGTCGGCGAAGAAAATATCATCCCCTTCTTCTTCGACCCGAACATTGCATCCGCTGACAACCGCGCCGCCTTCCTCGCCAAGTGGAAGACCGCCTTCGGTCGCCCGTAGTTAATTATCTGGAAGGTCGGCGGTTGAGATAAATGTACTGCAACGTTCACGTTGCCCTTGGTGGCAAGATAAATCTTGCGGTACTGAAGATTCAACCGCCGACCTTTCAAAAGTCTATGTCGTTGCGAGCCTACGGGAAGCAACCCCCATTCAAGAGGAGGCTGCCTCGCACAGAACGCTCGCAGCGACATGGAATGATTTGTGGAGAACCCCTCCAATGACAACTGTGGAACAAAATCTCCGCCCCATAGCAACCACCCGTCCCAAATTTTCATGGGATTCTGGCGTTCAATGGCTGGTCGTGATCGTGACAGCCTTGCTGGTGGCTTTTCCCGCCTGGCCGATCATCCTGCAAAGTTTCATGTCGAAACCTTTGTATGAAGAAAACCGCGCCTTTACGTTTGATAACTATACCAACCTGCTTGGCAATGCGCGCTTCTGGGATGTGCTCGTTTACACCGCCGCTTTTGCCGTGGCAACCACGATCATTGCGGTGATCATCGGCATCGTGCTGGCAGTCATTATCAACCGCACGAACATCCCTTTGCGGAATTTATATTCCAATCTGGTCACGATTCCGTATTACGTCTCTCCGCTCGTGCTGGCTTTCGCGTGGATGCAGATGTATGGTCCGCAGGGATTTGGCACCATTCTGGTGCGCACGCTCAAATTGCCGATCTGGCAACTCTATAGTTTTGGCGGCATCGTCATTGTCTCGGCGATGTATTACATTCCCTACACATTTTTATACGCAACTTCTTCGCTCGCTCTTGCAGACCCACAATTGGAATCAGCGGCACGGATCGGCGGCGCATCCCCGTTTCGCACGATTTGGAGCGTCACCATTCCACTTCTGCGGCCCGCCATCACCTACAGCGCCTTACTGACATTAGTTTCGTCATTTGAATTATTGTCTATTCCGCTGGTGTTGGGTAACTCAGTTGGCATCGATACGCTGGCGACATATCTCTACGTGATTGGCGTGGTCGGCGTGAACAAGGATCAGGGTGCGGTGGCGGCTGTTGCTGTGTTGGTGGTCATTCTCGTGACGGGACTCGTGTACATGCAAAGCAAACTCGTTTCCCTTGAACGCCGCTTTGTGACTGTCGGTGGAAAAGCGACCCGCCCCAAAGCCATTGACCTCGGAGGCTGGAAAGGCATCGTTTCATTATTTGTCGGGCTGTATGTCCTGCTCGGCATCATTCTTCCGTTGGGCTGTATCGTGTTGACATCTTTTGTCCCGTTCCTCAGCCCGTTTATGAATCCGCTCAAAATGCTTACACTTGAAAATTATCAGGGAATTTTTGGCAGCCCTGCATATCGTCAATCGGTGGTCAACAGCATTAACATCTCGATCTTTGCCGCCGCAATTGGCATTGTCTTTATGGCGGTTGCGGCGCTCATCGCGTATCGTTCGACATTTAAATATCGCAATGCGGTCAAGTACATGGCGCTTTATCCGCGCGCTTTTCCTGGCATCATAGTGGGCATTGGTTTTTTGTGGGCCTTCCTGCTCGTGCCTGGGCTTGGCTCCCTGCGAAACACCATCATTGCCATATCCATTGCGTTCATCATGCGTTACCTGCCGCTGGGATTCAGCGCCGTCAGTCCCGCAGTGCTTCAAGTGTCAGATGAACTCGACAGGGCGGGACGAGTTGCGGGCGCGACCTGGCTGGGGACAATTCGTCACATCCTGCTTCCCATCTTGAAGCCTGCACTGGTTTCGGGATACATCCTGCTGGCGATTTCATTTTTGAAGGAATATTCGACCGCGTTGTTCCTCGTTGCGGAGGGATCACGCGTCATCGGGACGACCATGCTTGAGTTGTGGAAACAGGGCGGGGCGGAGCCTGTAGCGGCTCTTTCCACCATCCAAATGGCGATCACCGCCGTGCTCATCATCGGCGCAAGAAAATTAATGGGAGTGAAACTCCATGAATAACGATCTGATCATCGAAGGCTTGACCAAACAATTTGTCACATCCAATTCGGTGGCCATCGCGGATGTGAACATCACCGTCAAAGAGGGAACGTTCACCACACTGCTTGGGCCATCGGGCTGCGGCAAAAGCACCACCCTCAACTGCGTGGCTGGACTCGAACAACCGACTGCTGGCTCGATCCGCGTCGGTGACTTCGTAATGACTGACACGGCGCGTGACCTGATCCTGCCGCCTGAGCAGCGTCACCTCGGCATGGTCTTTCAATCGTATGCGCTTTGGCCGCACATGAAAGTATTCGATAACGTGGCGTTCGCTCTCAAATTGCAGAAACGCCCCTCGGATGAGATCAAGCAGCGGGTACAGGAAAGCCTCGCACTAGTCGGATTGGAAGAACTGGCGGATCGGTATCCCTTCCAGCTTTCAGGCGGACAACAGCAACGCGTTGCCCTCGCTCGTGCCGTGGTCAGTCGTCCCAAAGTTTTGTTGCTCGATGAACCGCTTTCCAACCTCGACGCGAAGATCCGCGAGAGCGCGCGCATCTGGCTGCGTGGATTGCAGCAACAGCTTGGGATTACAACAGTGTACGTCACGCACGATCAATCGGAGGCGTTCGCCATGTCCGATATGATCGCGGTTATGTCGATGGGCAAGCTGCAACAGTATGCGCCGCCCGAAGAAATTTATGAACGCCCCGCGAATCGATTCGTGGCTGAGTTCATCGGTGTGACTTCATTTATCACGGGCATCCTTCAAAACGTGGACGGCAAAAAAGCCACGCTGAAACTTGCTTCGGGTGAATTGCTGAATATTCGCAAAGAAAATAAATCAGATTACGTTTGGAAGGAAGGCGAGCAGACTGCGGTAGCCATCCGCTCGGAGCGCGTGGAAGTGTTGACCG
This sequence comes from Anaerolineales bacterium, assembly GCA_013140605.1. GTDB lineage: Bacteria > Chloroflexota > Anaerolineae > Anaerolineales > Villigracilaceae > Villigracilis. Next base: position 33,164 of record JABFSL010000002.1, on the reverse strand, counting down.
AAGGCGCGTCGGAACGCGAGAACACGGTCAAGGCGCAGATTACCACTCGCACCTATCTCGGTTCAAAATGGCAGTACACCGTTGAAACCTCTGGCGGCTCTCTGCGGCTCGAATCCACAGACGCGATTCAAGGCGACAGCTTGTTTATGTATTTGCCGCCTGATTCGATTATCTTGCTGGCAGGATAAGGTTAATTATTTAAACACAAAGGACACGAAGTACACAAAGGGAAAAAAGATGTTCTTGTATTTCCTTCGTGACCTTTGTGTCCTTCGTGTTTAATTTTTTTTTCAAAAATGACTCACACCCCAAACCTCCGCCCCGCACCAGACAAAGAACTCGTTGACATCGCCGAGTACGTGACTAATTACCAAGTCACCAGTGACCTTGCCTATGAGACTGCGCGTTACTGTCTCATGGACGCGCTTGGCTGTGCCATGCTCGCACTCAACTTTCCCGAATGCACAAAATTACTCGGCCCGATTGTGGATGGAACCATCGTTCCCAACGGCGCGCGCGTCCCAGGCACGGATTACATCCTCGACCCTGTCACCGCTGCGTTCAACCTCGGCTCCATGATCCGCTGGCTTGATTACAACGACACCTGGCTCGCCGCCGAATGGGGACATCCCTCTGATAATCTCGGCGCAATCCTCATGGTTGCCGATTATCTCTCGCGCAAAAATGTCGCTAATAACCAATTACCAATTACTATTCACAATGTTCTCACCGCCGCCATTAAAGCCCACGAAATCCAAGGCATCCTCGCACTCGAAAACAGTTTCAACCGTGTCGGTCTTGATCATGTCCTCCTCGTCAAGGTTGCCTCCACTGCTGTTGTCACCCATATGCTCGGCGGCGATAAAGAGACCATCATCAACGCTCTCTCCAACGCATGGATTGACGGACAATCGTTACGCACCTATCGCCACGCACCCAACACAGGCTCGCGCAAATCCTGGGCGGCAGGTGACGCGACCTCGCGCTCTGTTCAACTCGCGCTTATGGCGATGAAAGGCGAGATGGGTTATCCCACCGCATTGACCGCTCCCACATGGGGCTTCTATGATGTTTCATTTAAAGGACAGCCATTCAAGTTTCAGCGTCCGTATGAATCGTACGTGATGGAGAACGTGCTCTTCAAAATTTCCTTCCCTGCCGAATTCCATGCGCAGACCGCCGTCGAATGCGCGCTGATTTTGCATCCGCAAATCAAGGACTGTCTCAACGACATCGAACGCATCGTCATCACCACGCACGAGTCCGCGATTCGCATCATTGATAAGACGGGTCCGCTTCACAACCCCGCCGACCGCGACCACTGCATCCAATACATGACCGCCGTCCCGCTCATCTTCGGTCGTCTCACTGCTGATGATTACGAAGACAACGTCGCATCCGACCCGCGTATTGATTCGCTCCGTGCGAAGATGCAAGTCATCGAAAATAAAAGATACAGCGCCGATTATCTCGACCCCGAAAAACGTTCCATTGCCAACGCCGTGCAAATCTTTTTCAAAGATGGAACTTCCACTGAAAATGTCATTGTTGAATATCCTCTCGGTCATCGCCGACGACGCGCCGAAGGCATCCCGCTGCTCATTGAAAAATTCAAAGCCAATCTTGCCACGCGCTTTCCCGAAGACCGCATCGCAGCCACTCTCGACCTCTTTTCCAATCCGCAAAAGCTCGAAGACACCCCCACACACGAGTTCATGAATCTCTTTGTCGTAAAATAGGAACATGAAAAAACTTTTTGGGATTTCGCGTCTCCAGGCATTTTTCCCCGTTTTGATTCTGACTCTCCTAATCGGATGTTCCTCCTCTGCAACTCAACCGCTTCAGACTCCGCCTGCGCCTGATTCTGCTTCGACAGATTCATCCACCCTGAAAATCATTCCGTTCTTCACCACCGAAAGCGACCCCGACCAGCTCGCCGTTTTGCAATCCCTTATTACTGAATACCAAAATCTCAACCCAGGCATCGAAGTGGACATTGTCATTGCTTCGCCCGCATCACGCGGAACACGGCTTCTCACGTCCCTTGCCTCAGGCGCTGATCTAGGAATCTTTGAAATCGAACCAGCTCTCATGTCCCAATGGGCAGACGCGGGCTATCTGCTTCCGCTTGATGACGTGGTTACAAATATCGGCGCGGATGATTTTGTCGAAGGCAGTCTCTTCCGCCAAAATGAAACAACATATGCTGTGCCATATGCGGTCAGTGTGTATGGCTTGTGGGTTCGTAAAGATTTATTTGAGCAGGCGGGACTTCCCCTTCCTTCAACATACGATGAAGTTTTGAGAGCCGCGAAGATTCTCACGAATAATCAGACCTATGGCATTGCCCTGCCCGCTGGACAAAATATTGCCACTGTCAATTACTTCTCCACTTTCCTCTGGCAGAACGGCGGCGACTATTTCACCTGCGATGGGGGAGTCGCGTTCGGAGAACCGCAGGCCCTTGAAGCAGTCCGCCGCTGGCAGGCGCTTACTCAATACGCCCCGCCTGGATTCACCACCTGGGGCTTCCCCGAACAAATAGACGCCTTCGTCAATGGGCGCGTTGCGATGGCAATGTATGCGGGTCGCCTCGGTGTGCAACTTGAAGAGTCACATCCCGAACTAGCTGATAAAGTCACAGTCATCTTCCCGCCTTGGGGCCAACAAAAAGTGACTCTCGGTGTGTGGAGTCGCTTCGCGATTGCATCTGGCACGAAGAATCAAACCGAAGCCAAAGCCTTCCTGCAATGGCTGGTCAGCGGCGATAGATTATTACGCTACGATAATGTCCTGCCTGGACATATGATCCCACCGTTGAATTCAGTCCGCGAAGAAACATTGATTAACCCATCCGCATACACACAAACTCACGCTGATTGGATTCAATCCTTTTATGATTGGTCTGCCTTCACCAATCACCCTGCCATGAACATGGGATCTGTTAGTGGAGGAAAATTCACCCGCTCCGACATCGCCCCACCCTGGGCCTGGGAAGTCTTTGGCACGCCTGGCATAGTGGACACCATGCTGCAAGATGTTGCAAATGGCAATGATCCCGAGCAAGCCTGGCAGGAAGCTGTCAATGAAATGAAGCAAGCCGTCGATGCATGGAAGTCCATGCATCCGCAGTGGGAATCAGTGGGGTGTAAATAACATTTTTACTTAGAATTCAGCAATGATATTTCTGCGGTATGGATCGTTATTTGCTTTCATGCTCCACAGTGATGACAACATTCCCCTTTTTGTGTCCCGCCTCCACGTATCTGTGCGCCTCGACAACCTGTTCCAACGGATAACGCCGATCAATGACCGATCTTATTTTCCCTGCCTCGATCAGCTCTTTGAGGAAGATAAGGTCTTTCGTCTTTTCGCTGGATGAGCGCAACCCCGGAGCCACAAAGGCTGCTTTTTTGCCTTTGCTTTTTGAAGTCAATAACATGCCAAGCAGGAAATCTAGCGTGGGGACACTGGTGACATAGACTCCTTTTTGAGTGAGCGAGTTTTTACACTGCGAAAATGAGCTCTTGCCGACCGCATCGAAAATGATGTCGTAAGTCTGACCGTTTTTAGTAAAATCCTCTTTTGTGTAATCAATCATCTTATGGGCGCCCAGCGATCTAACCAACTCAACATTGGAGGTACTGCATACCCCGGTCACCTGGGTTTCAAAGTAAATGGCGAGTTGAACCGCGTACGTGCCGACCGATCCAGAAGCGCCGTTGATGAGAATGGTTTGCCCGCTCTGGATTTGGGCAGCATCACGCAGGAAATTTAATGCGCCCAATCCGCCGTCAGGGACGCCAGCCGCCTCCTCGTAGCTCATGTTGACCGGCTTTATTGCCAGCGGCCCATCTTCCGGCAGGCAGATGTATTCAGCCTGACCGCCCTGAGTCATGGCACAAGCGGCAAAGACTTGATCGCCTGTTTTGTACAAAGTTACATCTTTGCCGACAGACTCAATTTCCCCGGCGAGTACGTCACCCGGAATCGAATGCTTGGGTTTCGTCAGCCCGGTGAAAAATCTCGTAATAAATGGGTCGCCTTTTCGAAATTGGGGGTCGGTTGCGACCACCGCTGTGGCGTGAATTCTGATCAAAACTTCATTGTCTTTGGGAGCAGGTTTGTCCACCTGTCTCACTTCAAGAACTTCAGGTGGACCGTATTTTGTAACAATAATGGCTTTCATTTTTGTATTCATTCGCACTCCTTTATGCCTTTAACCAATATTGCGGCCTTTCTGTTTGTGTCCATTTTATATCTCCTTGTGTTGATCTCTTGCAGCTATTCTAAACACTGGATAAGCTGAAGCTATTTTTTCAAATTCTGCGATGGGGGCATCTTTGTGGGCTGAAATATGAGGTCTTGCCCCAGGCGCAATTTGTAAGTATGCTTTTATGATCGCGGCTCTCTTTGCCGCATCCACTGCTTCCAAAAATACTTCTTCGCGAATACCGTGCCGCAAGTTTGCTTTTCCGCCAGCCGCCTTGATATTTCGTACCCAGTTCACATCCTGGCCCAACATGGACACAAGATATCTTTCTCCGTTCATTACGATCATTACTAGCGGAAAACTGATCAATTTCCCTGATTGCCTGCCCACTACTTCCAGAGTAACCAGATAATTCGGGAAGATTCCCAATGAATGAATAACCGCCCAACCATTATTTAGGAGTTTGGCAATTATGTTTGGGCGCCCGCCTTTATACAACCATCTTTTTAAAGCCATGTTCTCTCCAAAACAGAATTATTTTTTCAGATCATCCATGATCCGTTGCGCAGACTGGCGGCCTGAGACCATTGCGGTTGGCATTCCCGTGCCGGGACGCGTGCTCGCGCCTGTGAAATATAGATTGCGGTAATGCGAGTGTTGAATATCAGGGCGGAAGTAACCCAACTGCATCAGGTTGTGACACAGTCCGTGTGTGGAGCCTTTCATCAGGTTATAGCGTTTGCGCCATGAAGGTGGGGTGAAATTAATCTCAAATTTGATGTGGGATTCAAGGTCGCTAATTCCCAATGATGACAAACGGCGGAGAACATGCCCGCGTGCTTCATCGCGCAGTTCAGCCCAATCCTGTCCACAGGACTGCTTCGCTTGTTCTCCGTTCTCAGAAATGTGCCCAATGGGGACAATCGCGATCAAAGTATCCTGTCCTTCTGGAGCCATGGATGGATCGAGTCGGGCTGGGGCGTGGATATAAAGACTGGGATTGGCTGGCAGGCTCAGGTCACGAATGATCGATTCGAAATTCTCGCGGTAATCGCTTGCCAGGAAGAGGGTATGCGGGGGAAGTGATTCGTATGTCTTGTCCAATCCCCAAAAGAAACTAACGACTGAACAGGAGTACCGCTTGTGCGCGAGTTTTTCTGCCTGCCCATCCTGCGGAAGAAGATTCTGATAAACGTAAGGAAGATCGGCGTTGGCAAGAACCGCATCAGCTTCCAACAAAGTGCCATTCACTATTACGCCACGTGCAGATTTTTCGTTGACTTCAATGCGCTCGACTGCCACATCGAAGATAAATTCCACGCCTGCATTGCGGGCAAGTTTTGTGAGCGCCTCGACCACGCTGTACATGCCGCCTTTGGGATACCAAACTCCATGCGCCAGTTCGGTGTAGGGCATCATCGAGAAAGTGGCAGGTGCTTCGAATGGACTCAGCCCCATGTACACATCCTGAAACGTGAACGCGGATTTCAGGCGCGGGTCGTCGAAATAGTGTGACATGTTGGCATAGTGTTTCGTTAGCGGTTTAACTTGATGAACAAGAGGAAGGTTACTCAGTTTGAAGAAATCGGATGCTTTGCGAAAATCGGGGCGAACCAGTTTCTCGATACCAAGATGATAGTGACGATGTCCCTCGTCCATGTAACGTAAGAACCCTTCAAAACTTCCATGTTCGAAGGTTTCAAGCTGCTCCTGCAAAGACTTCATGTCTGATGTCAGCGCGAGTTGACTACCGTCATCAAAGACCAGATGATAGGTCGGGTCGACGCGTTGTAAATCCAACACTTTACTCATGGATATTCCGAGCGCGGTAAACTCCGCTTCGTAGAGCAAGGGCATGACCAGCAGGGTAGGCCCTGTATCGAAGTGATGACCTTCGCGGCTGATACGGTCACAGCGTCCGCCGGGGTGGGAGTTCTTTTCAATCACAGTTACTTTGATTCCGTGTTGAGCAAGATGAATTGCGGCGACAACTCCACCAATGCCAGCCCCGATAATAATCACATTTTTTGTTTTCATCTTTTATCGATCCGAACTGGTTGCGGCGCCAGTTTGCGTGATTCTGCTTTTATACTCAATGAGGCAAACATGGAAGTTACTGTTGTCCAAATCATCCACAAACCCGTCCGCAAGCTCTTTCGCTCTGGGTATTCGGAGCGTAGACAATAATTATCGCGTTCAATGGCATCCAGCATCCATTCGAAGCGGGCAGTGTATGCGTAGCCAGCCAAACGACAGCGCAGGTTCTTGACTTGTGCCGTACATTCTCTCCCCATTTTGAAGTAGCCGCGCGCCACTTGGACTCGTCCGCAGACCCAATCTCGATACGCCTGACTCTTTACATCTTCTGGCGTAATGGTGACTGTTCGGAAATTGGTAAAAAACGGGATACGGCCCCATGTTGCAATATATTCGCTGGGGATGTTGTAATATCCATTTTCCACATCTTCCAGCGCGTCTCTTAACATGTGCGTGATATGCGCCGCAGTCACTGCCATATAACGCGCTTCATGGAGGGAAGCTGGATCATCGTGACCAATAAAATAGTAGATCGCTTCCGTGACAGCCTTCGACAACTTATGCGAGTAATCGAACAATTCGACCTGTGAAATAACCTGCCCGCGCCGTTTCGCATCAAAGAGCATCACATCCATCATATTGTACAAGTACATTTGCAGGCCGCTATTCTTTTCAGTGTCGTTGCGGATAAGGTCTACGAGCATCCATTCTTCAGGACACAGGTCATCTGGAGTCTTGCCATAATAGCAGGATTCGAGCAAGGATTTTTGACGATCAGCGAAAGCGATCTTTTCTGACATTGAGCCTGATTCTGCATCGATGACATCGTCCACCCAGCGGAAATATCCGTATGCCCGATACGCATCCGCCACTCGTTCACGATCCACAAATAAGCGGATCGTGTAATAGGTTTGCTTGCTGGCTGACTTTGTGATGGCCGCCGCCAAATATCCACTTGACTGAGCTTTCCCGTTCATTCTTTCCTCGCGATTATTCCGTGTTATATGTTATATCTTTGTTCTGCTTTGCACAATTAGTATTATGTACGGGCTTTTATCTTTGAGGTTTCGAGAATTGTGTAACGATTTTCAATTAACCTATTTCCTGGTTTTCCTCTTCAGGTCTTAATTGTCATAATTAAAATAAAACATCCACTGCTGGATTGGATTGTGCTGTGGATGTTTTGTACGGGGATGGTTTTGCTCAAAGTCAACTACTCCTTTATAAATTTTAGCAAGTTTCATCCTTGCGTGTTAAAGAACGGGTTACCATTTGAGTTTGGTTTATTTTTATATCATCATAATCTTTGGAAGATGTTTCGGAGCCTCCGCCAGATGCGCGGATTGGATCTCTTCGCTGTCTGCCAAATCCGCTATCGTGCGCGATAATTTTAGGATGCAGTGGAGGCGCGTGCTGACAAATTGAGTTAGCTCATTGCACCCGCGTCAGGCTTTGACCTTCGGGCTGGAGGCTGCAAAATTGCGGCATCTCTCCGACACACAAATCATGTGCTGAAACGATCTGGTTTTTGGATGTTCGTTGCCCGCCCATTACAGAGTATCGCATAATTTGGTAAACAGAATGTTCGATTTTTCCTCGTAATTTTCAACAAAAAGTTTACTTAATTATGAGACAAGCGATAGTTGATTGAATCACCATAATATGCGTATACACACGGATTCGTCGCGGCGACAATCTGGGCTAAAACTCTCTCTTGTATAAGAATTTGTTGAGCTTTCCGACTTCGATAATTAATCCCAGCCCTGATAGTTCGATCGCCTTAAGTTTGCCTCGGCGAATCCATGCTCTGACTTGCTTTGATGTGGCATCGCACGCCTGCGCGGCTTGTGAGACAGTGAAATAGGAACCTTTTGGCAGTGTTGTTCTGGTAATTACCCACATCTTTTTTGCCGCCACATTTGGGCAAAGCAGCCACTAGCAAACGGCATATTTGGGGTCAAGATTCTTACGCAAGTTGGAAAACCAGGCAAAATGCCGACTTGTGGGTAATCACCAAAATTATCTAGTTGCGTTGACATGACAACTCTGGCGATTTCGCTTGTCCGGGAACCTGCCAAAATTTTGGATCTTAGTCTTATAATGAATCTATGTCTGCACCAATTTTAGCCACGAAACTTTACATCCCCCCACCTCGGGCTAAAATTGTCATCCGCCCCCGCCTGATCGAGCGGATGAACGAGGGTCTCTCTTCGGGATGCAAACTGACTCTTATCTCTGCCTCCGCCGGCTTTGGGAAAACCACGCTGGTCAGCGAATGGATAGCAAGTCCCTGGCACCGCCCGCTAGGGCAGGTGTGCGAGCGACCAGTTGCCTGGCTGTCGCTGGATGAAGGGGACAACGATCCGGTGCGTTTTATCTCTTACCTGGTAGCGGCGTTACAGACCATCAAGGCGGGAATTGGCGAGGGTTTGTTGGCTGCGCTCCAATCCCCTCAACCACCGCCAATCGAATCGATTTTGACAACCCTGATCAATGAAATCACCACCGTCCCCGACAACTTTATCTTTGTCCTTGACGACTATCACATTATTGATTCCAAACCAGTAGACAACGCCCTCGCCTTTCTGATCGAGCACCTGCCACCACAAATACACTTGGTCATCACTACCCGCGAGGATCCAGATCTACCCTTAGCTCGGTTGCGTGCCTGCGGACAATTGACCGAACTGCGCGCCGCCGACCTGCGCTTTACCCCCACCGAAGCCGCCGAGTTTCTCAACCAAATGATGGGACTAAACCTCTCAGCGGAAGACATCACCGCATTGGAGACCCACACCGAAGGTTGGATCGCAGGCCTGCAACTGGCCGCCTTGGCTTTGCAAGGGTCACTCACGCAGGAACATCCAGACACTTCCCGCTTCATTCGATCCTTCACCGGCAGTCACCGTTTTGTGCTGGATTACCTTGTCGAAGAAGTGCTGCAACGAGAGCCGGAACACATCCGCAGCTTCTTACTGCAAACCTCCATTCTCGAAAAGTTAACTGGACCGCTTTGCGATGCTGTCACTGGACAGAAGGATGGCAGAGGCATATTGGAAACCCTGGAGCGGGGCAACCTGTTCATCGTTCCACTCGATGAACAGCGGCAGTGGTACCGCTATCACCACCTTTTCACCGAGGTTCTCCTCGTGCACGCGCTGGAGGAACAGCCCGGCCAAACCCCGCTCTTACACAAGCGGGCAAGTGCCTGGTATGAACAAAACAACCTGCCAGCCGAGGCAATCCGCCATGCACTGACCGCCAGGGATTTCGAACGCGCCGCAGGGTTGATTGAAAAGACTTACCCGGCCATGGACACCAGTTTCCAGCACACCGCTTGGCTAGGTTGGGTCAGAAAATTGCCGGATGAAGTGGTGCGTGTCCGGCCGGTTCTCAGCGTTGACTATGCCAGAGCGTTAATGGATATCGGTGAGTTTGAGGCCGGCAAGCCCTGGCTGCAAAGCGCCGAACAACGGCTGGAAGGCTCAGCGGACGGGATGGTCGTGACGGACGATGAGCAGTTTCGCACCTTGCCAGGCATGATTGCCCTAGCTCGTTCCAGTCTTGCCCAATTTCAAGGAGATATCGAAGGTGCGGTGAAGTATGCCGAGCTGGCGCTTGAACTCAGCCCTGAAGAAGACCATATCAATCACGCCATGGCTGCCGTGACCCTGGGGACAGCCTACTGGGACCGCGGTGATCTGGACGGGGCCCAAAGGGCATTGTCTGTTTGGATAGACTATTGTCAGAAGGTGGGCAACATCATTTTTGCCGTTGCCACCGGCGCCTATCTGGCAGAAATCATCGTTGCCCAGGGGCGCCTGCGCGAAGCAGAAAGAACCTACAAGCAGTCAATTCAACTTGCTTCAATGCACGACCAAGTACGCCATGTAACTTCCAATTTATATTTGGGATTGGGTCTGCTGTGTCACGAGCAGGGCGACCAGCAATCCGCCGCCCAACACCTGCGCAAAAGCGGGGAATTGGGTGAGCAGACTGCCTTAAATGACTGGCCCTACCGCTGGCGATTGGCCCAAGCCCGATTGAAAGAGGCCGAGGGAGATCTGGAGACTGCACTTGACCTTTTGGATGAAGCCAGGCGTTTGTATGTCAAGACTTCCGTGCCAGATTTCCATCCCATCGATGCGTTGAAGGCGAGGGTGTATCTTCGGCAGGGCCAGTTGAGCGAAGCCCTGGCTTGGGCGCGTGAGCGCGGCCTGTCTGTGGATGACAGTCTTAGCTATCTGGGCGAGTTCGAGCATATCACGCTGGCTCGGATACTCATCGCCCCGCATCAAAACGACCCGCTAGCTGGTTCCATTTATCAGGCATTCGCTTTGCTGGAGCGACTCCTGCAAGCGGCAGAAGCAGTTGGAAGGATGGGCAGCGTGATCGAAATCCTAGTGGTGCAAGCGCTCGCATTCCAGGCACAGGGTAATGTCTCCCAGGCTCTCGTTTCCATGGAGCGCGCTTTGGCACTGGCTGAACCGGAGGGCTATGTTCGCATCTTTGTGGATGAGGGTGAGCCAATGCGATTGTTGATTGAAAGGCAATCGCGCAATCGAGACAATCCGCTGAGCGGTTATGCGGAGCGACTCCTGGCAGCTTTTCCACAGCCACGCGAAGCCAATCCGAAATCCAAAATCCAAAATCTGAAACACTTGTACCTGGCGCAAGTGCAGGTGTCCGAAATTATTGAGCCATTGAGTGAGCGTGAACTGGAAGTGCTTAGGCTTCTCCGAACCGAATTGAGCGGCCCGGAAATTGCCAGCAAACTGATCGTGTCTCTGAACACCTTGCGCACCCACACCAAAAACATTTTCAATAAGCTTGGGGTAAATAATCGCCGGGCGGCTGTCCGTCGCGCAGAAGAGCTCGAATTGTTTTAATAAAACAGAATTGAACACCCAGTCCTGACGGAGTCTCAAATCACCTGTCAGGACTTTTTATTTTCCTCGCAAGTTCCAGATAATAAATCACCTTACACAGTTTATGTCTTTTAGTATGTCACCCTGAGCGGACAGCGAAGGGTCTCTACGACTGTCTCAGAGACCCTTCGCTCCGCTCAGGGAATCATGCGTCGTACGTAAGGTCACATAATAAATCACAACCTCAATCACCACATGATGTGATGACGTCTCACCACATTCTTTTGTATCCTTGGGTCGAAGCAAAGAACGAAGCCAACGCTTTTGAAATCCATCCGGTCAAGAGGCACAGAATGAGTGAAACACCCACACCAATAAAAGCTCATCCCGAGCCTGAACTTTACGAAATCCGCGTCAGGGGACACTTGGATGCCCGCTGGGCCAGCCAGTTTGAGGGCCTGACCATCACGCTGGAAGAGGGCGGCGACACGCTTTTAACCGGCCCCGTGATTGACCAGGCCGCGTTGCATGGCTTGCTCAAAAAAGTGCGTGATTTGGGTTTGCCATTGGTCTCGGTCATTCAAGTCCAATTCCACGAAACTCATCAAGATCATTCAAAACAAGGAGAAACAAAAATGAAATCAATCAAAAAGATCGACACGAAAGTCCTGCTCTCGACCCTGTGGATCATGGTCATGATCAACATGCTGAAAGAGGGCATCCTTTCGCTGTACATCCCCGGCTCGGCGGAAGAATTGGCAAGGACATCAGCCAGCGCTGGCGCATCCATTCCCCAATTGATGTTGATCGGCGCGATCATGGGGCAACTCGGCATTGCCATGATCATCCTGTCCCGCGCGTTGAAGTACGGAATCAATCGCTGGGTCAATATCGTCGTGGGCATCGTCACCATTGCTTATATCTGGGTCGGCGCGGCGTCATATCCCCATTATATTTTCATCGCCACGGTCGAGACTCTCTGCCTTCTGCTGATCATCGGGTTTGCATGGAAGTGGACTAACCCTGAAGGTTAGTCCGGCAGATGCGCGAGATGTCAAATCATAAATAGGCGTAGGCGGCTTGTCTACGCCAAAATCAATCACAACAAGGAAATCAAAAAATGAACACAATCAATACGACCACCGAAAAGGAAGACGTGAAGATAAATGTGAAGATGAAGCTTTCAGCATTATGGGTAGCTCTGATGTTAATCTACATATATGCTGACATACTTTCAAATTTCAAACCGGGCGCGATAGAGAAAATGATGGGCGGATTTATGGGTCCTTTTCCAGTGACTCAAGGCGCGTTGTTATCAGCCTCAATATTGATGACGATTCCTGCTGTTATGGTTTTTCTATCCTTAACACTGAAGCCTAAAGTAAATCGCTGGGCAAACATCATCCTGGGTGTACTGTATACGTTTGTCAATATTGGTAATTTGATTGGAGAGGCCTCCTGGTTTTTCTATATGTCCTTTGTTGTTGTAGAAATCACCCTTACTTTACTCATTATCGGGTATGCCTGGAAGTGGACTAACCCTGAAGGTTAGTCCGGCAGATGAAGTGGCAAGAACATCGGCCAGCGCTGGCGCATCCATTCCCCAACTGATGTTGGGCCGCAAATAGGCAAACAATTCGCCATTCTTTGGAGACTGACCATGCAAAACTATCCACTAATCACATGTGAAATCTTACTTGTCGTCGTCATGCCTTTGCTTGTCTTATACCTCAAGGGAAACTGGCCATTGCGCAAGATTATTCCGCCTCTCGTGATCATCCCCATCCTTTGGTATTTTACTTATGCGCCCTTACATGGGTTGAGTCATGCCGCTGGCCTTTATTTGGTTGGAGGCAAAACCATAGACTATAGACTCATTCCAAGATTCTGGTTGGGCGAATTCGGTGGTGCATGGATCACACCAAGTGGAATTACTCAAAGTTGGCAACAATTAACGTTTACCGCCTTCCCATACATGCTGGATATTGTCTGTTTTGTTGTAGCGACATTTGTCTTTAGGCGAGATTTTTCCAGAAATCCTTTTTATATTGGCTTGGCTTTCATGCTTCTGTGCCTCAGGCCTGCATTTGACTTTGTATGTGAACCTATTGCTTTTCTTTCTGGCTTTAGAGGTGATTTGTACCATATACAACAGATTGTCGGACCCTTTGCAATATGGTCATTTATCCTAATCTCAATCGGTCTCGCTGTATATTCTATTTCATCAACACTAAGCCACTTTGTTAGTTTTTCAAAACACTAGAATGGGCAAAATACCAATGAAACAAAACACAATATTGTTCAAAAAGGAGAAAACATGAAAACCTTACAAAAATTTGGCGGTTTTTCCGCGCTGTACATGGCAGCCGCCCACCTGATTGGAATAGTTATCTTTCTCGTCATTCTGGACTACCTCAGCATAACCGGCCCAGCCCAAAAGGTAGCCCTGAACGTCGACAAACAGATGGTCATCTTTTCAACCAACCTGCTCATGTACGTGTTCTTTGGCTTTGCGCTGATCGTCCTGTCGCTGGCGTTGTACGACCGCTTGAAGTCAGGCTCACCGGCGATCATGCAGGTGGCAACCGCAATCGGGATTATTTGGGCTGGCTCACTGATTGCCAGCGGCATGGTCGCGAATGCCGGGCTTGCCACTGTTGTTTCAATCTATGCCAAAGACCCGGCCCAGGCTGCGTTGACTTGGCAGGGAATTGAATCCGTGGCAAACGGGTTGGGTAACGCCAATGGCGAAATCCTCGGCGGACCTTTGACGCTGCTGGTCAGCCTGGCCGCGCTGCGGGCAGGAGGGCTTCCCAAGGGACTGAACATCCTCGGCTTGTTGGTCGGCACGGTGGGCATCATCACGATCATCCCAGCGCTGAACGCTTTGACCGGCGTCTTTGGCTTGGGACAAATCATCTGGTTCGTCTGGCTGGGTATCACCCTATTGCGCAACAACCCAGTCAAGACGGCGTAATACCAACGGCCTTTTCAACTTCAAGTTTCAACAGCAACCAAGAGTATTGGAGAGGTTGACTCTCAACCTCTCCAATTTTGAAATGTAAAAAGACAATGATAGAAAAAGGAGAGAAAAAAATGAATTCACTCAAAAAACCGCAAGAGTCGCAGGGATCCTCTATATCATTATGGATGTATTCATGATATTCGGCGGGATGTATGTTGATTCAAAAATTTATGTACCCGGCGATGCCATGGCCACAGTCAGTAATATTCTGGCATCTGAGTGGCTATTCCGCCTCGGCTTCGTGAGCAATTTAGTCGGACTAATCCTTCAATTGTTTTTGGTCCATGTTTTATACGAGCTGTTTAAATCAGTAGACAAGGGCCAGGCCAGGCTGATGGTGATACTCGTTGTTGCCGGTGTCTCAGTAGCTTTCCTGAATAATCTCAATCTGTACGCTCCCATCCTGCTCTTCAGCAGCGCCGGATATCTCTCAGCTTTCAATCCGGCTCAGTTACAAACGCTGGCGATGGTATTCTTCGATATGTATAAACATGGGATTCACATAGCTGAGATTTTCTGGGGTCTTTGGCTCATTCCCCTCGGGCTACTTGTTTACAAATCGGGATTCATCCCTAAAGCGCTGGGCGTTCTGCTTATCGTCGGCTGTTTTGGGCAACTGATCAGTTCCCTTTCGATTTTCCTCTTTCCAGGCTATAGCACAATTCTCACTCCAATAGCGGAAACGATTATGCTTGGCGAGTTGCCAATTTTCCTTTGGCTTTTGATTAAAGGCGTAAAGGATCAACAACCATCTACAAGAACTGCCAGCTGATGGCTGGACATGAATATGGCTACTATCAATCAAACAAAAAAGGAGTCCCAAATGAAAGCGATCATATACACAAAATTCGGCCCACCCGAGGTTCTTCAACTCCAAGAGGTCGAAAAGCCCACCCCTAAAGCGAATGAAGTGCTGATAAAAATAGTTGCGACAACCGTCGTAAAAGAAGACCCAGACATGAGGGCTTCCCCAGGTTTTAATGGATTCCTGAAACCCAGAAATCCGATTCTGGGGCAAGAGTTGGCTGGGGAAATTGAATCTATCGGCAGAGATGTGACCCGATTCAAACCCGGCGACCAGGTATTTGGCTTCGACATGTTTGGCGCGTATGCTGAATACAAATGTATGCCTGAAAACGGGGCGCTAGCCATAAAACCGGCCAACATAAGTTATGAGGAGGCAGCCAGCATTCCGAATGGGGCATTAACTGCGCTGCCCTTTCTGAGAGATAAGGGCAAGATCCAGAACGGACAAACCGTGCTGATCTATGGCGCTTCCGGATCGGTCGGCGCTGCGGCGGTACAACTTGCCAAGTATTACGGAGCTAAGGTGACCGGGGTATGCAGTACTGCGAATTTAGAGTGGGTCAAATCTTTGGGAGCCGATCAGGTGATTGATTACACCCAGGATGATTTTACCGAAAACGGCAAGACCTATGACATTATTTTTGACACGGTAGGCAAGCGTTCGTTTTCAGAGTGCAAATGCTCACTGTCAGATGAAGGCATTTATCTTACGACGGTACTTACGCCGTTAGTTATGCTTCAAGTATTATGGCCTGCAAAGAGCAGTAGTAAAAAGGTAAAGTTTGTGGCGGCGGGTTTGAGGCCAGCAAGTGAAAAGATCAAAGATCTGGTCTTCCTCAAAGAACTGATCGAGGCGGGGAAGATAAAACCGGTCATAGATAGATGCTATCCGTTGGAACAAATGGCCGAGGCGCACAGGTATGTCGAAAAAGGACACAAAAAGGGCAATGTCGTCATTACGGTAAACCATAACACCAAAATCTGACAAGTTTACGATGCAGACAATAAGGATATAACGAAATGAAACAAGATCAAATCGAAAAACATTCAACGACACAATCGGTCATTTTGCATTTACTCCCTGGAATCCTGGTCGGGTGTTTTTACTTGCTCGCAAGACAGCCAGTTGCTAATATAGGATATCCTTCGATTATTGCCTTAATACTTGCATACGCCTTTATCCTTATTCCGGTCGAGCTCGGATATCTGTTATATCAGGGAAAGAAAAAGACGGGCCGCTTTACATTACAGGGGATCATCAGCTATCGTAATTCGATCCCGTGGTGGCAGTACCTTGTTTGGGCGTTCGTCATTTTTATTGCTGTTGGGGTTATATTTACTTTGTTAAAGCCTGTTGATGCTTTTCTGCAGGAGAGGTTGTTTTTCTGGATGCCAGATATTAATTATGGATTGGATGGTAATTATTCCAGAGAAACACTAACCGTTACATACTCGATGGCTTTAATATTTGTTGCAGTCTTGAGCCCGTTGGTTGAAGAATTGTATTTTCGGGGATATTTGTTGCCCAGAATGAAAGGCAAGTTTGCCCCCTTGTTGCATAGCTTCCTGTTTGCAGTTCAGCATGTCTTAGAACCATGGATGATTATCACGAGAACCCTGGGATTTTTGCCAATACTCTTTGGGGTAAAAAAGAAGAATATCTACATTGGAATAATCGTTCACATTCTGTGTAACATGGTGAATGTGGTAACCGGCATTGCATTTATTGTTAAGATGACGTAAGTAGACAAAGTCCCATTAATTCGTGCATTGACAACGGGATTTTTAGTCAAAACCGGAGCGAGAGAATGCAAAAAAGCTGTACCAACCTGGAAACCCATACTGCAATACGGTTGGCTACCCTACGCCAGAATTGATTTTTCAAAATCCATAAGAAAAAGGAACTTTCTTAATTCTTCAACGTCTGTGTGTGAAATGGCACACAAAACAAACTGTCTCCATAAACCACCAAGACTGTGGATTTCTCTCTACAACAGAAAGAAGGAAAAAATGAAAAGGATCATTACATTCACGATCATTATGATGGCACTGACAGCCTGTACCTCATTTCAGGTCCAGACACTTGAAGGTGCATCGACGGACATGCCTCAGGTAGGTATGCCAAATCCTGCCTCGGTCTATTGCACGCAGAATGGGAACACCCTCGAAATTCGCACTGCTGCCGATGGCAGTCAAAGCGGCATATGTGTTTTTCCGGATGGCAGCGTCTGTGACGAGTGGGCTTATTTCCGCGGAGAGTGTGGCCTCGCAGCACAAAAAAGCCCTACACCTGCCATGACCGTTGAGGCAACCACGGAAGGAAATCCCTCGGGCGGTTTCATGCCACCGGGTACTTCAGAAGAAATAGCTGATTGGTGGGGCGTCATCAAGGGTACGGAGCCTGGCGCACAGTACGATGACTACTTCGAGTGGCAAGACTTGGGACAGATAATCTACTTTGGCATCGATTCAATGGACCCGGCGGTAAAGTCCCAGATTGAGGCGCTGCGCGACAGTGGCAGGATCGTCCATCTGTATGGCATATTACTGAGCAATGTGCCTGACTTCAACGGCTCGCAGATCCAGGTGGATCGCCTCGAGGTTGAAGAGTAACGATCGGTTACATTCGGGAGTAATCAGCATCCCGTTTGGTGTGCTCATGAATTACCAGGAGGTATGACCATGAATTTGCTTGTTAAGGTATTAGTAATGATTGGCAGCAGCGCTTCCATTGGTTTCGGCGTATGGCACTTTTTTGTGCCCAAAGCATGGAAATGGTACTCATATATTGATGCGAATGCCGCAGAGTTGATAGCCGCAGTTCGGGCTATTAATGCGTTCTTTTCTTTGTCTTTAGTATTGTTTGGGATAGTAAACATACTGTTGATTTATGGAGACAGGTCAAATAGATATTCGATAATAGTCATGCTTGCTGCAACCTGTATTTTGTGGCTGATGAGGGTGGCATTTCAACTTATTTACCCACAAGGTTCACTGTATCCAGGTCTTCAATTCGGAATGTCGTCAGCCTTTGTGGTTATTACTCTGTGTTACCTGATCTCTTTACTGAGCATATTGTTTCAAAAAATCCCTGTTTAACTCCTAATACTGCTGGCAACTGCTCACCCGGAAGAAACAAGCCACAGCGTGGTCTTGGAAAAGGGTTCAAAAGTGGAAGAGAAAAATGAACAATAAATCTATTGAGTTTTTCGTAGTCCACGCACGAAACTTCGATGTGGATAAGTGTATCAATCAGAAGAATCGATTCTATTGAGAATCCAGGCCCCACTTATATAGAAATTCATTTAGCTTATCGGCTTCAATGATGAGTCCCAATCCCGGCAAATCGAAAGGCAGCGATAAGCTGATAAACCTTGCTGAGGGCTTGTTCCGCATCTTCTTTGTCATACAATGAAATACGTTGCAACAAGCTTTCCTGTGCGGTTAGAAATTCAAAGAGAACTTGCACTTGACCTGGACGAAGTTCCATTTGATTTTCCAGTATCCGAGCTCCTCCCATCTTTGGCAACGGGTTGCCTGCACTATTGGCAGAGAGCTGGAAAGCTGGCGAGCCGATGACCAGACCGGTGAGCTTCCATGTATCATTGCCTTGCAGGTGCTCGAGAAGTTCAAGGCATATCCTGCATGTAGATGGGCAACGATGCGAAGATCTGCATCCCATTTGAAATTAGCTGCCTATGAGCGAAAATCTTGACAAACCGGGCAGACAGTGCATGTATATGAAAGCAGGTTATTAGTGTAGATCTTTTTCTGGGTTCCCAGAGAAGCTTTACTATATTCGCATTATTTCATTTTGATTGACATTCATAACTGACCTATGCCAACCTTCGGCCTCAGGTTGTTCAATCTCTCGTAATTAAACCTTCTTGTAATGCAAACTTTACCAGCGCGGCGCGTGTTCGCAATCCAAGTTTTTCCATACCTCGCGCTCGATAGGTTTCCACTGTCTTCGCGCTCAAGTTAAGTTGTTCGGCAATCTCGGCGCTGGTGTGACCAAACGCCACCATCTTGAGCACTTCCTGTTCGCGTTCACTTAAGTTGCTCCAAGAGTCTTTATTATCACGAGATTGCGATTTTGGAAGCATATCTTCCAACAGGATTCGCGTCATTGAAGGGTGAACATACACTTCGCCACGCAAAACTGAGCGCATGGCGGAAAGCAATTCGGCATCCGCCGCCTTCTTGAGTACATATCCACTTGCGCCGAGTTTAAGGGCTTGTCGCAAATATTGTGGATCATCGTGCATGGTTAGGATAAGGATTCGAGTTGATGGAACTAATTTCCGCAAAGTTGGAAGCGCGTCCAGACCACCCAAAACAGGCATACTTAGATCAAGAAGGATTAAATCAGGTTGGAGCTGTTCGGCAAGGGAAAGGGTTTCTGTGCCGCTTGATGCTTCACCAATCACTTCAAATTCATTCTGACTGGTGAGCAGCAAACGAAGCCCTGAGCGAAGGACAACATGATCGTCTGCCAGGAGCACGCGAATGGGAAATTTCATGATGCCACTGCCATTTTCTCACTATGTAATGGTATTTCGATAAAAATGCTTGTGCCCTGCTCAGAAGAAGATTCGATCGTCAAAGTTCCACTCAATAACTCTGCCCGTTCCCGGATACCCATCAAGCCGAGGTGGCTTTCTCCATGATTTGTGTTGATGTCGAAGCCGACCCCATCATCCTCCACAATTGCACGAACGAAGTTACCGTGGCGTTCCACCAGGATACTGGCTGAGCGTGCCTGGGCATGGCGCACAATATTAGTCAATGTTTCCTGCACAATGCGATAAATAGCAGTTTCCACTTCACCTGGGAGACGTTCAGCTAATTGAATTACAACATCCACTGGAATTTTATAACGTGCCTGCCATTCGGAAACCAATCGTTCCAATGCTGCAGCAAGTCCGAGATCGTCCAATACACGCGGACGAAGGCGCATGGAAAGATCGTGGACTTCATCCAATGTTTTCGAAGCTACTTGGCGCAGTTCTGTGGCTTTTGTTTGAGCGGTACATTTGGCGCAATGAGCTTCCATCATTCGTAAACCAAGAATCAGGGAGGTTAGATTTTGGGATGTCGAGTCATGCAGTTCACGCGCGATGCGCCGACGTTCATCCTCCTGGGTTGTTATTACCTTTTCCAGCAGTTGACGCCGCAGAGATTCACGTTCCTTGCGAAGCTCATCAGTTCTTGCAAGCTGCTCTGTCATTTGATTGAAGGCTTCTGCGAGATCGCCAATTTCGTCATTGGCCCAGCGAGGCACACGTGGAGAGAAATCACCTTGAGCCACCACTTGAGTGGCGTGAGCAAGCGAAATGATTGGGCGCGTAAGGATCCAGGTCAAAAAGACAGCCACCAGGATACCCGTTAATGAAACCAGCAAAATCGTTAACAGGAGTTGGGCTGTCAGTGTTGATAATGCCGCTCGCATGGAGGCATCTGAAAGTCCGATTCGAGCCGTGCCGACTTTTCCATCCAAAATTGGGACAGCCGTATCCCACACCAGCCCTTCATCTGTTTGGATCAATGCGGTGTGATGATGTTCGCCCGATTGAACAGAATTTATAGAAATAAGATCTAATGGGAACCCCCCATCAAAGGTATGAGCGATCACCTGCCCGCGCGCATCTACAAGAAAAGCATATCTGATATTGGGATTGTTTGTTGTTGTTTCGTCGAGCAGATCGTGGAGTCCGAGCAGGTCATTAAGCAAGATCGGGTCAGTTGAGCGTGCCGCGAGATCACGCGAAACAGAAACGCTTTGTTCCTCCAACTGCGCGGTCATTGTTGCTGTCAACGCGTATCTCGCTTGAATGGTAACACTCATGCCAAGCAGGGCAACCAACCCCAATATGATGCCAAGAATTTTTGCGCGGATACTGACAGCGCCCGCCACATTCCAGAACCGTTGATAAATTTTTCGCAGGATCATGGCGAGTTGGGGATGGGAATAATATCGAGAAGTTCGCGCACTCCATCGTAAGCGCCATCCTCGATAATGACAAAACTCTCAACACCAATGGAAGTAAGGGCATCCTGTGCATTTGGGTCGTACGCCATTGCAAGCAGTAGTGACTGTAAATCCGCCTTCACTTGTGGGCGCGTCAAGGGACTGATGACTACAGGTGGAATTCCAAAATCAGGCGAGCGATGGATGATTTTGGTTTTCTCAGCAAGAGATGGATCGCGTGTAATCGCAAACTCATATACCAGTGAGTCGACTGCGGCTCCATCCGCTACTCCGCTTGCCACTGCACGAATGGCTTCATCGTGGCTGTAAGTGAAAAACGTGCGTGAGAAGAATTTTTCAGGAGTAGCACCGAGTTGATGGATTAGGTAAGTTGGATAAACCCGGCCGCTCAACGAAATTGGATCTGTGAATGCAAAAACTTTATCTTGCAGATCAGACATGTTTTTGGATTTGCTGGATGATGGAACGATCAAAACAGAGTTATAGGTTGTCTCACCATTGACCTGTGGGGCAACGAGCAGCTCCATGCCAAAGGTATCGTGTCCCTCCACATATGCGCTTGTACACACAAAGGCCATGTCCACCTCGCCATGTTCAATCAGGTCATTGACTTCCAGATAAGTTCTTCGTTGCACAAGTTCGATCGGGCGATTGAGTTTCTTCTCAATGTAAGCAAGAAAGGGTGAGTAAGATTGAACAGTTCCTTCAGGAGATATCACCGCCGCTACGGCAACACGCAGAGGAATGGTTTCATGGTCTGAGGGTGTAGGCAGGGGCTGCAGATCATTCAAGTCAACATTTCCTGCCACCTCCGTTTGTGTAAGTGGAGAACATGAAACGAACAAGATCATAATCACTAGTAGAATGATTTTCTTCATGGCAAACCTTTTCTCCCGTGAATGTAGCAAATCGGACAGGAAATGTACAGTGATGAAGGTCACCGATTTGTGAAACAAACACGCTTCACTTCGCCCTGTCTGGCTGCTTCAACAACCTAAAATTCTCCCCGCTGATAGTTATTCCGCGCATCCGATCAATGAGCATGTTTTGCTTCCCAATTTTGAATTGCAGTGAGAACGCCTTCTGCAATGCGTGCGGGGCGTTCTGCGATACCCGAGGTTTGCGCATTGTGAATGCGCGGATCCACTTCGATGATCTTTGTCTTTGAGGTAACGGGTACGCTATCGTGTGTAAGTCCACGTAAGATGCCCGTGATGGGCGCGAGAAGCGGAGTTGAGTCAACGCTCGCAATCTCCTGACTTTGTATGACAGAATCACCGATTTGAAATGAAGTGTGGAATGTGCCAGCAATGGGGGCATAGACATATCGATCCCGCGCGTGACCGTCAATTTCGAGTGGCTCACCCCGCAATGGAATTGCTGCGCCATGTTCGATGATTTGCCCAAGCGATTTGCCACGGCTTGTTTCAATTGCAATGTCAGTGGTTTCGCCCGCGACGAAATTGGGTCCGAGACCAATGGTCAGTTCCGCCAGTCCGCGCTGGACTTCGGGCTGCAAATGCTTTCGCATTCGCGCATCCACCAAAATAGTAGGATGGAGTGTATTCAGAAGTTGGTAGAAATCTTTTATAAAAACGGGAATACAGCAATCTGACACTAATGCGCCACGCAAAAGATACAATCTTTTTATTAATTGCGCCTCGATGCCGTCCAATGAAACACGCCCTTCAAAGACGGCGTCGGAAAAGGACATCCTGCGACGCGTAGTGGTGGGTTGTGGCATTTCGTGAATGACCACGGAGTACCCTGCCGTAAATAGACGGTGAGCGACTGCCGAGCCAACATCATTTGCACCGCGGACAAGGATGCGTAAATCGGGTTTTGTGCGATTCATTTTATAAAGTTAAACCAGTAGGTCCCAACGGCAATGATGAGAACAGTTCCCAACGCACGACGGACGCCCCCACCCGAAAATTTGATCGCGCCCAATTGACTGCCAATCAATGCCCCGAGTAAGCCGACTGCGAGTATGAAAAACCCGAACTCGCCAAAAGCCAGCGTGTTATTGGTAAATCGTCCAATCAAACCGCTGATGGAGTTGATGGCAATGAATCCACCTGAGGATGCGGCGGCTTGCTTCGAGTCGCCCCATTGCATAAGGATGATGAGCGGCGAAAGAAAAATCCCACCGCCAATGCCGATCATGCCGGAGAGCAGACCGATGGCTGCGCCGCTGAGCAAAGCTGCCCATAGTGGAATGGGACGCGGTGTCCAGTTAAGTTTTTCAGTCAGTGTTGGAAGTAGAATCATTCGGATCGCAAGATATGTCAGAACGACATAAAGCAGAGTCGTGTAAGTCTGTTCAGAGAGTTTTATGGTTCCGCCAATAAACGCGGCTGGAACGGAAGTGATCAAAAATGGCAGCAGCAAGCGCGGACGGAAATGTCCAGCGCGCGCGTAGTTTGTAAATGAAATGGATGACACAAATATATTCAAAACAAGCGCGGTGCTTGCCATAACATTGGCGGGAATACCAAAGAAACTCATGGCAACAAGATACCCCGACGCGCCGCCAAAACCTGCGCTGGAATACAAAACAGCGACAATAAACACCAGTAAATAAAGAAGACTATTCAATTGACTGCGGCTCCAGGACTTTTTTAGGGATGCAAACAGGGACATGATAATACGAAATTCCCGCGCAGGCGCGGCAAAGATTGATTCCATCCTGTTTAACTTCTCGTTCGTTCATGATCTCTTCTCCGCACACATCACATTCCACGCGAATGCCAGGGCGTGAGACGATACTTTCGATGGATATGGCAAGCTGTACTTCGTTGACAGTAAACATTTCCTCATCAGGCATGATTTGATAGGCCTGCATTTGCGCGAAATAATGGCGCATTTCGTCTGAAGCGTATTCATACGCAAGCTGACGAATATCCAAGGCAGGCGCGACACGAACAGCGCGGCCTGTATTCACATCCACGAACACAGCTGCGACCTTGCCGTAATCTTCCACACGTAAAGTGCGGTGACCGATAGTGCAATTTGTCGAGGCAGAGAGGCCATCGGCGAAGCAGCCGTCTGTCTCGGTGATGATAAGAAGACGTTTGCCAGTAGGGGGATCATCGAAGCCAAGGGCAGATAATCCTGCAAGACCGATCCGCACACCAAGTATCTGGCGCGGACAGAGATGGGAATGGTCACGAGCGGAAATGTCGAGGAGATGTTGTATGTTCATGGAAATTCTCCGTATTGACGAAAGATAAAAAAAACAAGTCTGTCATTTGGAAATGAGACAAACTTGCTGTTTGCAAAAAGGTCTCCTTTCCAAATCCCGCAAAAAACGCGGGACTTTGTGGGGGGATAGTGTATTTCTGCTCTATCCGTGGATCACGGTTGTGATCGGCCTGTTGCCATGCTTGTTCGTTTCGCCTGACAGGCTTCGGAGGTTAAAGTATTCGGTTATTTTTTTATTCGGTCTTGCTATTGTCTTCGCTGTTTAATCCTGCTTTGAATGAACGAATTCCAGAACCAAGTTCTTTCGCGATCTTGCCAATGCGCCCAACGCCGAAGAGGAGAATAACAATAACGAGAACGATGATTAATTCGGTTTGTCCAAGATGAAACATGAAATCTCACTTTCGTTTTATCGATGGGGATGGAGCGATTCGCGCCTCATCCCCACCGATTACTGCCTACTGTTTACTGACAACTGACTCTACGCCTTCTCAACCTTCACTTGCGTATCGTAGAACACAGCCGAGCCACCGACGGGGTCGAAGAGACAAGTGTTCGTGATCAATGGGTCTGTGCGCATGGCCGCGTTGGCATGGAAGCCTTCGTAGCGGCGTTCATCGCCAGCGATGGTCGTACCGTCAATGCTGATATCCTGTGAGCCATATGCCCAGTGACCGAAACCAAGCGCAAAAGCAATCACACCCGGACGCATCCCTTCGACAACCTTGAGCTTCCCTGCAATGGAGCGTTTATGACCGTTGCCAAAATCCCATTCACCATCAGGGTTGGAAGCGGAACTGATGTGGATTTGATCGCCATCTTTCAAACCGCGTTTTTTGGCGTCAATGGAATTCATCAACAGGAAGTTTTCAGGAAGAAGCGCCTTGAGCCAATAGTTGCCCTGTGTGCGGCTCTTGGTCTGGGCAATCTCACGGTAGGTGATCAACTTGAGATCATAACCATCGGCTGTGTCATCGATCACTTCGCCATCAAATCCCATATACGGCTCGACATAAGTTGGGACTGGAGAAAGCGACTTGCCTGTTCCAGCATGTTTGACGCCTGTATTTTTCTCAAGGTACATGTTGATCATCTTGCCGAACTTTGTGCCAGTCGGGACAACATACGGCTCATCAAATGAACCCGTGCGCACACCATCACCGGGATAACCTTTTTCGTATGCCTGGAAACGTCCGCCGCGAGCGAGAACTGTCACGACGCGCGGCCAAAGCTCACCCGTAATCTTGTGCCATCGTTCAGGATCAAATACCGTCTTGGGAAGATGCGAGCGGGACTTGATGAACAGGTCAATTTCTTCGGGAGTTGCCTCGGGGACTGCATCCTCCAATTCCTTCTTTTCGCCATAGGCCAGATTCATTACCATGCGCAGGTAGAGATCATCAGGATGGTTGTAATCAATACCTTCGCCAAGACCATTGGGACCGAAGTTCGGCAGTTCCAATTTTTCAGCAATGGCAAGCAGCATGGCTTCGAATTGCGCGGCCATTTCCTGACCGTATACTTTAACCGTGCCAGTGAGCGGAGCGATGACGGGGTTGCGAACACCCTGCACCTTGAAGGTGATGTTCGGATGCGAGCCGCCAAATTCCCAGCGCTCGAGATAGGAGACATCGGGGAAGATGTAATCGGCATACATGCTGGTCTCGCCGACAATGATGTCATTGGCAACATACAGCGGAAGTTTTTCCACATCCTGTAAAATCTCGATCCACTTATGGCCGCCTGGCAGCGAATACACTGGCGAACCCATGTACATGAAAGCGGCCTTGATCGGATACGGATACATATCGCCCGCAGAGGGAATAATTTCTTCATATACATCCGACGCCAGCGGATACCAATTACGCTTGGCGGGATAATGCTGCTCCTCTGGCAGGTTCATATAAATTGTCGACTCTTCATACTTCGCGTCGTGGCGAATGAGGCTCAGTCCAAACGGAGCCAACGCGCCTGGGTCAGCTTTACTGAAAAGGAACGGGCCTTCCGCCTTTGCACCCGAAAGATCATAAGTGCTGGCGTAAACCTGCCCGCCGCGCCAGTCATAGTTGCCAATCAGCAGCGCAAGGTTGTACCACGAGATGACGTTGTAATAACCGTTGGTATGCTGGCTGACGCCGCGATGAATATCCACGCAGGCATTCTTACCATGAGAAGTAAACTCGAAGGCGAGGTCTTCCAAATCCTTCACGCGCAGGCCTGCGATCTCAGCCCATTCTTCGATGGTCTTCTCGTTGGCTGATTCTTTCAATATCTGCAAACCACTCTTGACTGTGAACTCGCCCACAGCGACATTCTCAACGAAGAGTTGACCTGCCACAACGGGACGATCCACGTCATTGGGATCGAATATTACTGGATTGGAATCCGCATCCAACACAACGAAGGGGTCGGTTGCAAAAACTACAGGCTCGGTTCCATCTGACGGTGCGGTCACGTAAGTAACTACAGTCTTGTCATCTACTTTCTCTTCCTTCTTTTCGACCAGTTTCAACTCGGAACCGCGCAGGAATTTGCCTGGCTTGCCTTTTTCAGGGTCGATCTTGACCAGCCATGAAGCATTGCACCAGGTTGGGTCTTTGGTTGCGGCAGAGGCAGCCTTGTTCGCGTTGGAGAGGTACTTCACATCGAAGCGTTCATTCGCGATAACCCATTGAATCAGCGCCAATGCGATTGCGCCTTCACTACCAGGTTTATTGGGCAGCCACTTCCATGCCTTGCCGCCGATCTTGGATAGGCGCGGATCAATCACAGCAAATTTGAGATCGCCTGTTGCAAGCCGATCTGTGATGCGCGGCACGCGGTTGGTAGGTCCGTAGTTACCTTCAAATGGAGATGCGCCAACAAAGATGACAAAATCCGCTGAAGCCGTATCGCCCATCCAGTATGCCTTGGCGCCGCCCGTGAACTTGGCAGTCGCCGCATCCCATTGATCGCTCATGGATTTGCCAGAGAAGTACAGCGAACCCTGACATACGGTTGTATGACCGTGACGATTTGTAGTACCCAACCCGGAACCGAAGAGACGATGCGCAATGTCCGAGCGTCCGCCTTTCTTGCGTCCCCAGAAGTACAGGATTTGGTTGTTCTTTGGTCCAAAGTCGGGATGTTCAGGATTTATCATCTTATCCAGGTCGGCGGCAAAGTCGGTTTTGAACTGTTCAACTAATGCTTTTTTCTTTTCGATATCTTTTTCGGATCTGATCTTGCCAATGGCGGTGTTCATATCCTTCATAACCTTCGCATCGGTGAGAGCGCGCAGGGAGCGCAAGCCTTCCACTTCACGAGATTCTTCGCCTGCCACATCCGCAAATAGTTTGCCGCCTTCCACGATCTCAGTGATCGCCTGGTCAAAGGGAACGGTAACCCATTTATTCTCGCCGCGCTTGCCGGCGCGCTTGAGCACCTGCGTAATACGGAAGGGATCATATGCGGCTTGCAGACCAGCCTGCCCCTTTGGGCAGAGTGGCGCATCGATTTTGCCCATATCCGCAAGCGGAGTCTCGTACGCCATGTGCGGGACAAGATTCCACGGCGAATACGGATTGCCTTCGATCTTCACGGCAACACCGTCCACAAGTTTCACCTTGATACCGCATTGGGTGTTGCATTGCTGGCAAACGGAATAAACTTGGTTCGCTGGATCAGTTAATTTATATGCGGAGCCATTGTCAGATTGAGCCAGGGCCTTTTGAACTTTTGGCAGGTTCCCGAGGAATGCGGCTGCTGCGCCGCCTGCGCCCGCGATTTTCAGAAAGTCGCGGCGAGAGATCTTGCATTTTTCAGGTTGTTTGGTGTTCATTACTTCACCTCCATCTTGGGCTTGTTGAAAACGGCCAGGATTTCAGCGCCCAGCACAAAAGCGAGGATGGCCGCGCCAATCACGCCCGCTGTTACAGATATTTCCAAATTACTGGGTGTATAAAGAATGCTCAGGTGCGGCCCAAAGAACGCGTTTGGCAAGCCATCGAGCATTTCCACAGACATGGCTGGGAAAACAATATTGGTGCGCGCTGCCGCAAAACCGATCAACACCATCAATCCGATCAAGCCAGCCCATGTCCCATTGTGTGCCAGCTTGGGGATCATGTGCAGGACGAGCGGAATAACTGTGCCGATGGCGATTTGAACTACCCAGAAGGAGAACCAATAGCGCCCGAATAGGATTTCATTCAACGGTGCCATCACATCGGGGATCTGGCTGTACCAGGCCTGCGAGAGATACGCCCACAGGATGTAGATTTTGGAAAGCGAAAGTGCAATCGCCACCCATCCCAGCCAGCGGAAGAGATGATAGCGCTGCTCTTCATCCTTGAAGTGCATGAACCAGCCGATGACGATCAACATCAGCGAAACGCCTGATGCGAAAGCGAAGATGGGAAACTGTACCGAGAGCAGACCCACTGTCCAGTAGGGACGGGATGCGTTCACGCCAAGTAATGCGCCCACTCCGCCGCTCAGGAAAATGGACATGAAGAAACCGATCCAGAGCACGATCTTGAAGAATGTGCCTGTGGGTTGACCATCTTTCTGCTTGAAGGCGAGCCAAAGAGTCACGATAACAACAAGCAGGAACAGGGTGTATCCCCAAACCATCTGCGCCAGAAGCGAGAAGAAATTCGGCTGGAGATAGACCTTGATGATGCGCTCCATGTGACCGAGATCCATGCCGATGGACGCGAGCGCGGCGGGCATGGTTACCAGCCCCGCAAACAATGCGGCCTTCCCAGTCCCTTTGAATATCGGGACATTGAAGATGTATTCCAGTGCGGCAAGCATATAAGAGCCAGTTGCAATGCCCGCCAGGAAGAGATACATGGCTACCCATAATCCCCACACAACATAGGAGCCATATCCAACTTCACGCTCACCGACAAACAGACGAGTGTAAAGCCCGAAGATGCCAAAAAAGAACGCCGCCAGCCCCACCAGCAAAGTGATGCGGGTTGCGTTGTTCATGGCTTTGAAGTCCAACAGTTTGGTTGAAGTTTTCTTTTTCATGTTGTTCTCCTACACCATGTAATACACGCGTGGTTCGGTTCCCAACTCTTCCTTTAAGCGGATGAGATTGGGAGATTTGATCAATTCCGTAACCAGGCTGTCAGGATCATTGGCATCGCCGTACAATGTGGCGCGGCCAATGCAGGTTGTCACACATGCGGGCAATTCACCTTCATGAATGCGGTGCAGGCAGAAGTGACATTTGCGGGCGTTCCCAATTGGCGAACCGCGATGGCCTTCGCGCGCCCATTCCTTGCCATATTCATAATTGGCGGCGCATTCATAATCGTCGGCAGCTTCACGCCCGACGATGGCGCCGTCCAGCACAGGTAGTTCCTCGGTGTAGGTATAACCAAAGTCGGATGTGCGCGCGCCGTATGGGCACGCAACCAAACAAGCGCGACATCCAATGCACTCGTCGTAATCTACAACCACCACACCTTCCGCGTTCTTATAGGTCGCGCTTACCGGGCAAACAGGCGTACAGGATGGGTTATCGCATTGCATACACGGGCGCGGCAGGAATGAGCGCGTCACATTGGGGTATGTCCCAGTTTCTTTTTCCAGCACAGGGCGATATACCACCCCAGGCGGGAGTTTGTTCTCAGCCACGCACGCAATGGTACAGGCATGGCAACCCACACATTTGCGCAGGTCGATCACCATTACCCAATGGCGATCCTCAGGCGCTTTTTCCAAAGCGCGTTGAAGATCTTCGTTCATGCGGACGAGAACATCTTTTGGTTCTTGTGCCATAGAGAAGCCTCCATCAAAAATTTTGTCGGATTCGCTCCGATAATTCCGATGTTATTGTCTCTCTCTATGCATATTTTCAATAGCGGGAAAAGTCGGATAGTTCGACGGGAAATGTAGGGATAATCCCTACACACATGGTGACATTCGACAGTGCAATTCATGATGCCTTTCATATTCATATTCTTGAATGCGTTGTATAATACATTCAGGTAAATGAATATGAAAAAACAACCCCTTATTGAACTATCAGAAAAAATATCCGCGCCGCTTGCTGCCATCGCCTCGCCGCAGCGCATTGCCATTCTGATCGCCATCGGCACGGGCGAAGCCTGCGTCTGTCATCTCGAAACCGCGCTTGGCTGGCGGCAGGCTTACATCTCACAGCATTTGATGTCTCTTCGCAAAGCGGATATTTTGTTGGACAGGCGCGAAGGTCGTTATGTTTTTTATCGACTAAAAGACGCCTCTCTTCTTGACCTGATCACTGCCACCGCCCGCCTGAGCGGACTCTCCGCTGAATCAGTTTCCACGCTCATCAACACCCAATTTCATCCCTCCTGTGAATGTCCGCAATGTTCACCTGTACTTATCCCTGCATCGAGTCTGTGACCCATGACCACACTTAATCACTCATCACTTCCACATACAAATAAATATCTATTCCCCATTCTGGCTATTGCTGTATTCGCCTGGCTCATTGCCTACAATATCATCCAACCCCTCGCAGATTGGATTTCCTACACTTTGCTTGGTCTTGCTCGCGATTCACGTTTCGGCGAATCGCTGGCTTTCTTCCTTTATGATGTGCCAAAGATTTTGCTGCTTTTATCAGGCATGGTCTTTGCCATCTCCATCGTTCGCACCTTCTTCAGCCCCGAACGGACTCGCGCGATGCTTGGCGGAAAACGCGAAGGCATTGGAAATGTCTTTGCCGCATTGCTCGGCATCGTCACGCCGTTTTGTTCATGCTCAGCGGTGCCGCTCTTCATCGGTTTTGTCGAATCAGGCATCCCGCTCGGTGTGACGTTTTCCTTCCTCATCGCCGCACCCACGATCAACGAAGTGGCTGTAATTATGTTGTTCGGTCTTTTCGGCTGGAAGGTGGCAGGGCTTTACATCGCGTCTGGTCTCGTCATCGCAATTTTAGCAGGCATGGTGATCGGCCGACTTAAGATGGAGCGTTATGTAGAAGATTTTGTCTGGCAGATCAAAAGTGGAGCGGGACAGGTCTTGGATGAAAAATTAACCTGGAATGACCGCGTTGAACGCGCATGGGACTCTGTCAAAGAAATAGTTGGCAAGGTCTGGCTATATGTTGTCATTGGCATTGCTGTCGGGGCGGGAATTCATGGCTATGTACCCGAGAGCGCATTGGTTGGGATTATGGGCAAGCAAGCCTGGTGGTCTGTGCCTGCGGCGGTCCTGCTTGGCATTCCGCTTTATTCCAATGCGGCGGGAATCATCCCCATCGTGAGCGCGTTGATGGAAAAAGGCGCGTCCCTTGGAACCGTGCTGGCTTTCATGATGGCTGTCGTTGGACTAAGCCTGCCTGAGACGATCATCCTGCGCCGCGTCCTTAAACCGCAACTGATCGCCGTATTCATAGGCGTTATTGCCATCGCGATCATTTTTACGGGCTATCTTTTCAATATTATTTTGTAACAGGAGAAAATATGTTAACCATCAAGGTTTTAGGTTCAGGCTGTGCCAACTGCAAACGCGTGGAGCAGATCGTACATAAAGTTGTGGAAGAAATGACTTTGCAAGCCGAAGTTATCAAAGTGACTGAATACCCGGAGATCATGAAATACAACATCATGTCCACGCCCGGGTTGGTCATCAATGAGAAAATCGTTTCCACAGGGAGAATCCCAACGCCAGCCGAAGTGACCGCTTGGCTGACCAGCGCGCTCGAAACGGCATAATCGTTAAAGACTGTTTTTACTCAAGGCATATTCTTAACATGGAGGCTCGTATGACCCAGGAAAAAAGCACCACCAAAAAACTTTCCACCCTCGACCGCTACCTGACCTTGTGGATTTTCCTTGCAATGGCAGTTGGTGTGGGCATTGGCTTTGTAATGCCCGCAACCGTAGCCGCTTTCAACAAGGCTGTTTCCGTTGGGACTACCAACATTCCGATTGCGATTGGCTTGATTCTGATGATGTATCCGCCGCTAGCGAAGGTCCGTTATGACGAACTAGGCGATGTGTTCCGCAACTGGAAAATACTCGGACTTTCACTTGTGCAGAATTGGGTCATTGGTCCCATTTTGATGTTCGTACTGGCGATCATTTTCCTGCGCGGTTATCCCGAATATATGACGGGACTCATTCTCATCGGCCTTGCGCGTTGTATCGCGATGGTGATTGTATGGAATGAACTGGCAAAGGGCGATAACGAATATGCCGCGGGGCTGGTTGCGTTCAACAGCATCTTTCAGGTTTTATTCTACAGCGTGTATGCCTATGTGTTCATCACTGTCCTGCCGACATGGTTCGGCATGACTGGCAACATCGTGAACATCACCATCGGTGAGATTGCAAAGAGCGTGTTCATCTATCTGGGTATTCCGTTCATTGCTGGATTCTTCACACGCTTCTTCCTCGTCCGCTCGAAGGGCAAGGATTGGTATCACAAGGTCTTTATTCCCAAGATCAGCCCGCTGACATTGATCGCGCTGCTCTTCACCATTGTAGTCATGTTCTCTCTCAAAGGTGATGTGATCGTGGAACTGCCTTTCGATGTAGTGAGAATTGCCATTCCTTTGCTGATCTATTTCGTGGTCATGTTCCTGGTCAGCTTCTTCATGGGCAAATCCATCGGCGCGGATTATTCCAAGACCACCACGCTTTCATTTACTGCGGCCAGCAATAACTTTGAGTTGGCGATTGCAGTGGCGGTCGCGGTTTTTGGCATCAACTCTGGCGCGGCGTTTGCGGCGGTGATTGGTCCATTGATCGAAGTGCCCGTGATGATCGGGCTGGTCAATGTGGCGTTCTTCTTCCAGAAGAAATATTTTGGCGGGTGGTAAGTTTGCCCGCCTGATGAGAAGTTGGTGAGGTAGAAAACAAAATGGCAGATGATTCATCTGCCATTTTTGTTTTAAGTCTGTTCGGTCAGCCAGTCTTTAGAGGTACATCTTGCCGTCTACGTGTTTGCGAAATTTATACCCGTATACATGATATATGCCGCACTGGGATACTCATTTTAATGATTTGATTCTAATGATTGATCGCAGGT
>JABFSL010000056.1 GCA_013140605.1 Anaerolineales bacterium | reverse complement strand
ACATAAACAAAACACTACTATAATTTGGGTATCCATGAGGTTCTCCTGTTGGTGGTCGGGATACCCCAACTGTATTGAATCTCATGGATTTTTGTCAACCTTTCCGAAAGGTGGCAACTTGGGTTAAATAAGTTATAACAGTCTGATATGGGCAGTATATAATGGCCTGATGATTAATCTCAAACAACACTTCCTGCTTGACCCTTCTGTTACATTTCTCAATCACGGCTCGTTTGGAGCCACGCCGAAACCCGTCTTCGAAGAATATCAACGCTGGCAGCGCGAACTTGAAAATCAGCCTGTTGAATTTATGGGCAGGCGCTTCACAGGCCTGATGGCTGAGGCGCGCGCGGTGCTCGGCGAATATCTCGGCACACATGCCGACAATTTGGTCTACACCCAAAACGTGACCATCTCAATGAACATCGTGGCGCGTTCGCTTGAATTGGGTGCGGGCGATGAAGTACTCACCAGCGATCATGAATACGGCGCGATGGATCGCACCTGGCGATTTTTGGCAAAGGAACATGGTTTCGCTTACATCAATCAGCCTGTTTCCTTATCTTCAAAAGAAGCATTTGTTGAATCGTTTTGGTCGGGCGTTACTGAACGTACGCGAGTGATTTTTCTTAGCCATATCACCTCGCCAACCGCGGTGATTTTTCCTGTTGAGGAAATTATTCAACGCGCGCGCGCGGCGGGAATCATCACCGTCATTGACGGTGCGCATGTACCGGGACAAATTCAAATTCACCTTGATTCTCTTGGCGCGGATTTTTACGGTGGCAATTTGCATAAATGGTTGTGCGCGCCAAAAGGCGCGGGCTTTTTGTATGCGCGGCCTGATATGCAAAAACTCGTCAAGCCGCTTGTTGTTTCGTGGGGATATGAATCCATAACGCCGGGCGCGTCCACGTTTGTGGATCATCACGAATGGTGGGGCACGCGCGATGTTGCGGCCTTCCTATCCGTCCCTGCCGCAATTCAATTTCAGCAGGACCATGATTGGGCTAAAGTCCGAACCGAATGTCATGCACTTGTCAAAGACGCACAGCGGCGGATTTGTGACCTGACAGGACTTGCCCCGCTTCACGCTCAATCTGATTACTGGTTCGCCCAACTGGCATCTGCGCCCCTGCCAGCGGACGCTGACCTCGTCGCGCTTAAGGCGCGTTTGTATGATGAATATCGCGTCGAGATCCCGCTGGTCGCATGGAAGGATAAGAACTTAATCCGCGTTTCTGTGCAGGGATATAACACGCAAGATATAGACCGCTTGTTGTTCGCCCTCTTAAAATTGTTATAGATCAAAATGCAGGATTTTCGCCAATTTATTTTTAACGATTTTGTGTTAGATTTACAGGCGAGGTAAAAATGAAAAAACTATATTACAAAACACTCGTTTTGGTTCTGGCAGCTTTCGTGCTTGTTTCCTGCGGCGGGGCAGCAACCCCCACACAGGATGTGAATGCTGTCATGACTGCCGCCATCAGCACGATGGTCGCTTCTTTCTTCGAAACCCAGACAGCCATTGCCCCCCCGGCGACGCCAACTCTGGAACCGAGTCTCACGCCAATCCCAACTGCCACGGTTATTATTCCAACCGCCACTTTTCCGCCGCCCCCAACGGCAGTGATCATATACTTCACCCCAATTGTTGGGACAATTGCTCCGACTATGACGTTGGGTACGCCGGGCACATTTGTAACTGCAACCATTAATCCCTCCACGCTTGGTTCTGGCTGCAATAATTTATTCTTCATCCGCGATGTGACCATCCCCGCAGGGACAACGCTTAAGCCCGGCGAAAACTTTATAAAAACATGGAAGGTGCAGAATACAGGCACCTGCCCATGGACGTATCAATATAGTCTGGTGCTTGTCAGCGGCGAAGAATTCGGTGTGGGACCAACAAAATTACAAAAAGTGGTCGATCTTTATGATTGGGCCGAAGTCTCCTTGAATATGGATGCGCCCAACAAGGAAGGTGATTACATCGCTTATTGGCGCATGTCTGACGGAACAAATGCTTTCGGAGCGACACTTGCCGTTTCATTCAAAGTAGTCAAATAAAGATTGGGTTGCGTTTTAAGTTTTTATGTTGATCAAGACCCGCATCTGGTTTTTTATGCATCTGACATTGCTGGTCGCTTTGAGTCTTTTTCCATTTCAAAATGTTGCCGCGAAACCAAACCTTCAACAAGGAATAACCTCTCCTTCGCAATTGATCGACGCCGTGAACGGCTTGCGACTCGCTTATGGCTTACAGCCTTTAGCGATTCACCCGGTGCTAATGCAGTCTTCCCAATCTCAAGCAGATTACATGGCCGCCACCGGACAGGTCACACATGAGCGCCCGGGCGGAATTTCCTTCACTCAGCAATTGTTGGGGCTTGGTTTCCCGCTTTCCGGTGACTTATCCCTTGGCGGTTTTCGCGCTGAGAATATTTTGATGAGTCCAAATCCCATTGTATGGGATGGAGTCCCTCCTGGCTGGCAGGATGCGCTCCATATGAACACAATGCTTTCGCAGAATTTCACTCATATCGGAGCGGGAATTTCCCAGGGCCCGGATGGATACTACTATGCGGTAGATTGTGCCGCCGTTACCGGCTCCGGTCAAATGCAAAGCAGCGCATCCGTAATTCTGACAAGTGTGCCCGGCGCGGAAATTGCAGGGGAGAACTCACTGGGCATTAGTCAATATATGGTTCCCGTCTCATTGAGCACTGCCCGCCCGGATGGTGATGTGTTCCACAAAGTTCAATATGGACAGACATTGTGGAGCATCGCCATTGAATATGGAACGACCATAAAAAATATTCAGGCATTGAATTATCTTGGTGAAGACCTGGTTGTATATCAGGGACAGTTATTGCTGGTGAAAAAAGCCGCCACACAGCCTGCTCCTGTCACATTCACTCCACAGCCAATCCTCACAACCACACCGACAACGATCCCTGCATTGGGTACGCCTTCAATTTCAATTCCAACACAACTGATTGCATCACCGACATCAACTTTAGTTGAAAAAACACCGCCTGTGAATGCTCAATCATCCAAACTGTTGGTGGGGATGCTGATCTTCGCGGCTTTTGTCGGCGCTGGTGTTGCCGTCTGGCTGATCCGCGACCCGAATTAGTATTACATGTCACACCGCACTAGCGTGCGGCGCAAGTGTTGCGAGGGCGTTTGTTGCCCGAAGCAATCTCAACTCCAGCGGGGAATAACGTGAATTTCCCGCAAGGTATAATCCCCTTTATTCACATTGTCTATTCATCGGAAGGTTAAAAAACATAATGGAAATAACACTGGCATTAGGCGGCGGCGGAGCCAAAGGCAATTCGCATATCGGCGTAATTCGCCGTCTTGAAAAAGAAGGCTATAGAATCCGCTCGGTGGCTGGGACAAGTTTCGGCGGACTGGTTGCCATTTTGTACGCGTCAGGTCTCACACCAAATGAGATCGAGGAAGTTTTCACTTCGACAGATCAAGGTAGTTTATATGTGCGCGATTCGAATGATGGCCCCTCTTTGTTGGGTCTCTCTGGCGTCCGAAAATTACTGGATACGATCCTGGGCGATAAAACTTTTGACGATCTGAAAATCCCATGCGCGGTCACGGCCGTGGATACAAAGACAGGCAATGAAGTTGTCATCTCTGAAGGATTTTTGAGAGACGGTGTACTTGCCACCATTGCGCTGCCTGGCATTTTTCCGCCGCACCCATTAAATGATTGGGAATTGATGGATGGCGGAGTTTTGAATCCGGTCCCTGTTTCGGTGGCGCGTATGCTTTCGCCAAACCTGCCGATTGTGGCTGTTGTGTTGAACGACCCGCTGGATAATCCACTCCGCACTTATTCGATTCCCGTCCCATCCATACTGCCGAAGCAGATCACAGATCGAATCTATCGTATGCATGTGGCGCAGGCTTTTGATATCTTCATGCGCGCGGTGGACCTTAGCAGCCGCGCAGTGGCACATTACCGGCTTGAATCCGACGCGCCCGATATCATCATCCGCCCGAAAGTTCATCACCTTGAACTTCTTGACAAGGTGGTCGTGAAGGATGTGGCGCTGTTGGGCGATGTTGCCGTGGATGCCGTTCTGCCTGAATTAAAGAAACTCACTTCATGGACGGGCCGTTTGAACAGAAAATTATTCGGCGGCAAACGATGAGTCGCGACCTGCGCAGTTATATGAAAGACACGAACGTGCGTCTTGTCGTTGGCGCGCTTGCTTTGTTATTTATTGTCGGTGATGGTCTGATCTGGATCATTTATGGTTTCGGCGCGGCAGTGATGGGGCTGCTGTGTATGCTCGGCGCATTCGTTCCGATCGGGCTGATCTTCCTGCTACTCAACTTGTCAGATTGGATCGTAAAACGTGCAAACCGCGACTAACACTGAATTCATTGAATTCAACAACTGGATTTTACGTGTACGAGCATCCCAATCTGTAAACCGGCGTTTGCTGGTTCTCGTTCACGGCTGGACTGGCGACGAAAACTCCATGTGGGTCTTTGCGCGCGGAATTTCCTCCGAGTATTGGATGATTGCGCCGCGTGCGCCTTATCCTGCGGAATCAAGTGGATTCTCCTGGCGCCCGCCTCAACCCGGGACCTTTGGCAGGCCCAGCCTCGAAGCTCTTCGTCCCGCCGCTGACGGGTTGATCCGCCTCATTGACGAGTATTCAGCTTCGGTTAAGGTGGATGCGCTGCAATTTGACTTAATGGGATTCAGTCAGGGCGCGGCGATGGTCAATTTGGTGGCGATGCTTTATCCGCACAGAGTCCGCAAGATGGGTGTGCTGGCTGGGTTTGTTCCATCGGGGCTTGAAGAATTAATTTCGCAAAGACCGCTGGCAGGTAAAAATATTTTTGTCGCGCACGGCACGCAGGATAATATGGTTCCGATTGACCGCGCCCGCGCATCCATTGAACTGCTCGAACAGGCAGGCGCGCAGGTGATATATTGCGAAGATGAAGTCGGCCATAAAGTGAGCTCAACTTGTATGCGCGCATTGGAAAGTTACCTGCAAGATTAATCAATTCTCACAAGTCCGTTGACGCTCTTTTTGTTTGAAGGTATGCTTGAAAAAAATGGAATGCGGACTTCAGTCCGCTGTTTCAAAAGAAGCGGACTATTGCAGGTTAACTATTAAATCGAGCAAAAAACTTTAGCCACGGATTGCACAGATTTACACGAATTAGAAAGAAATCCGTGAGAATTCGTGAAATTCGCGGCTGAGTTTCGAATTGTGTATTGCTCGGTTAATTTGTAAAAATTCAAAAGTCCGCGCTCCGTATTTTTGTAATGCAAAGGTGAATATGCATCAATCGTTTTCCCGTCGTGATTTTCTAAAGGTGGCAGGTGTTGGGTTGGGCGCGCTGGCGTTCAAGCCATTTGATTTTTCGCTCAATGCTCTTGAACCATATTACACGCCCAAACGCCTTCCCCAATTTCCAAGCGGTGACATTATTGGGCGTCTCGTGGATGCGACAGACATAAGAAGCCGCCCAACGAACGATCCTGTTTTGAATACATCCATCGCCACATTGCCAGCCGATACATTGATCCCGTGGACACGCGAAGTGATCGGCAATGTGGTGGCTTTGACGAACCAGAAATATCTTGAAACACCGGATGGATATATTTGGTCTTCGCGGATTCAACCCACGCGCAATATTCCAAACACACCCATCACGGAAATTCCCGCGGGGCAGGCTGGCTTTTGGGCTGAAGTAACTGTTCCGTACGTTGAGCTTACGCTGGACGGCGCTCCAGCTTCGCCGTGGATACAGAGTTTGATCCAATTCAACTTCCCACCGCGCGCATATTACAGTCAGGTGCTTTGGATAGATCAGGTACGCCAATCGAATGGATTTGTTGAATATCGCTGGAATGAATCGCCGAACGGTCATGGCTATGGGTTTGGTGATATTTTCTGGGCGGACGGTGCAGGGCTTAAGGTTCTTTCCGAAGCAGATGTAGCGCCCATCAGCCCGGAGATCGATCCCGCTGAAAAGAAGATCGTTACAGACTTAACCTATCAAACCCTCTCCGCATTTGAAGGAAACAGGGAAGTGTTTTTCTGCCGTATTTCCAGCGGCGCAGTTTTTGACCCTGCAACAGGCGCGATCTCTGATGAGCGCGCTACACCAGTGGGTGACCTGTTAACGCATTGGAAGATCATTTCATTGAATATGAGCGGCGGCGGTTCTGCTGCCGGATATTCCACGCCCGCTGTTCCGTGGGATACTGTTATTTCAGGTGAGGGGATCGCCATTCACGGCGCTTTCTGGCATAATGATTTTGGCGAGAAACGCTCGCATGGCTGTATCAATGTCAAACCTGAAGATGCAAAATGGATCTTCCGCTGGACGACGCCTCATGTATCACTGGCTCAAAGTGAATTGCGCATGTCACTTCCAGATCATGGTACCGTGGTGACAACAACAGAGTTGAAAGTCTAATAAAAAATATCATTGCAATGAAGCAACGACGGAATCATTATGAGGTGTTAAATGGAATTTTCCCAAATTAGTATCTGGCTTGCCTTTCTTGCGGGGTTGGCATCCTTTCTTTCGCCGTGTGTGTTTTCGCTGGTTCCTGCTTATGTAGGCTATTTGGGCGGACGCGCCGCTGGCGGTGAGAACAGCCAATCCAACCGCTGGATTACGTTTAGTCATGGCGTGGCATTTGTGCTCGGATTTAGCGTGGTCTTCATCCTGCTGGGCGTGGCCGCCTCTTTTGCGGGCGGATTGCTTTATGACCTGCGCTATTGGCTGGCCAAAATCGGCGGCGTGATCGTGGTTATCTTTGGCTTGCACATGATCGGCGTTTTTCATATTCCCTTTCTTGCGTATGACACCCGTGTTCAGCAGGCTCCGGACCCGAAGTTGGGATATCTCTCCTCCGCATTAATGGGCGTATTCTTCTCCGCGGGCTGGTCTCCCTGTGTGGGACCTGTGCTTGGTACGATCCTGACCTTTGCCATTAATGGCGGCTCGACTTCGCTTGGAGCGGTGCTTCTCACTTCCTACTCGGCAGGTCTTGCCATCCCATTTCTTATCGCCGCGCTGGGTGTTGGCTGGGTGACAACTATTTTGAAAAAATATGGCAAAGTCATGCGCTATGTTGAGATCGCAATGGGCGTGATTTTGGTCATTGTGGGAGTTTTGCTTTTTACAGGCATCTTTGAATTGATCGCCCAGAACACTCAATTCTTTTGGGTTGATTTTGGCATCTAACAAAGCAAAAGCCATTTAAACACAAAGGCACAAAGGAGATGAAATTATTTTTTAACCTTTGTGCCTTTGTGTTTCGTTTATTTTCAACGGAATCGCAGGATCAACTATGCTTAATGTAACCCTCTACACTCGTAAAGATTGCAAATTGTGTGATGAAGTGAAGGCCGATCTTAACGATCTGCAATCGCAATATCCGCATCGCCTGGCTGAAGTGGATATTGAATCCGAGCCGGTGCTGCTGGCAAAATTCGCCCTGGAGATTCCAGTTGTTGAAGTTGGGCCTTATAGCTTAAAGTCTCCCATCACGCGCCAGAAACTGCAAATGACCCTCGGTGCGGCTTCGGACAGAAAAGGTCAACTTGAAAAACTCGGCGACCCCGAATATAAAATGAAAATACAGAAAGGGAAAAAAGTGACCACTGGAGATCGAGTCTCGTTTTGGATTGCGCGGCGTTATTTGCTGATGTTGAATTTATTCATGTTGTTTTATGTTGGCTTGCCCTTCCTCGCGCCGACATTGATGAAAATGGGTGCGGAACTGCCTGCCCGCGCCATCTATCGTATCTATAGTCCCCTCTGTCATCAATTTGGATTCCGATCATTCTTTTTATTCGGCGAGCAGGTGGTGTATCCGCTGGCCGAGGCGGGCATGGGCGGCGTCAAAACATTTGAGCAAGCCACAGGCATTGCCAACTTAAATGACCCTTACAGCCCAACCCGTTTTGACGCGCGCAATTATATTGGCACTGACGCAGTCGGTTATAAGGTTGCGCTTTGCGAACGTGATATTGCGATCTATCTTGCCATTCTTCTTTTTGGAATCACCTTCGGGTTGTCAGGCCGCCGAATTAAATCATTGCATTGGGCTGTATGGCTTCTGATCGGAATTGCGCCCATTGGCCTGGATGGTTTCTCACAACTACTGAGTCAATTCAATTGGCCGTGGCTTGAATCCATAATTCCTTATCGTGAGAGCACGCCATATTTACGGGTTTTGACTGGCGCGCTTTTTGGTCTGGCTACTGCGTGGTTTGCCTATCCCAACATCGAAGAATCCATGAACGAAACCGTTCAATATTATGCCAAGAAATTTGCGGTCAATCAGGCTTCACAATAATGCCATTCCACGAGCACAACGAACTTCGTTATTACAGCTTTGATATTTTTTCCAAATCCATTAAGCAGGCGGTCTTTACACGGCGCGGAGGGGCAAGCCTTGGCCCATGGCATTCGCTTAATCTCGGCGGATCAGTGGGGGATGACCCCGCGCATGTTGCAGAGAATCGTATTCGCGTATTTAATGCAATGGGATGTAAACCCGCTTCCATCCATGACGTGTGGCTGGTACACGGCACGAGCATTGTCTACGCTGATGCACCGCGCCCGCTCGATCAGCCTTCCGCGAAAGCAGACATTATTTTCACCGATAATCCCAACGTCTCATTGTTCATGCGCTTTGGCGATTGCGTGCCGATCTTATTCCATGACCCTAAGAAACATGTGATCGGCATTGCTCACGCAGGCTGGATGGGAACTGTGCGCGGAGTAGTGCAAGCCGCCGTGGAGGGGATGCAATCCCATTATGGATGCAA
Organism: Anaerolineales bacterium; assembly: GCA_013140605.1. Lineage (GTDB taxonomy): Bacteria > Chloroflexota > Anaerolineae > Anaerolineales > Villigracilaceae > Villigracilis. The sequence goes on along the minus strand of JABFSL010000056.1, from coordinate 19,927 downwards.
ACCTGAAGATATTGTCGCAGGCATTGGCCCATCCATTGGCGTGGATCATTACGAAGTGGGCGCGGATGTGATCTCGCAGTTTCAGGAAAAATATAAGCAGGATGCAGATCAAATTTTGCAGACCAAAAATGGAAGCACCTATCTCGATCTGTGGACAGCGAATGCCATTCAGTTGAGAAACGCGGGCGTGGAACAGATCCAGGTTTCAGGTTTGTGTACCGCCTGTCATTTGGATGATTGGTTTTCGCATCGCGCTGAAAAAGGCAGGACAGGCAGATTCGGCGCGATCATGGCGCTTGCCTAACCATTATTGATGAAATAAAAAATCCCTAGGGAGTGGCTAGTCTTGTGGGGTAACCACAAAGTCTCGATGCCACTCTCAGAAATCCTGAAGGGATGACAGAGTTTTTTCACCCTTTCAGGGTTCGTTATTTTATATGACCCGAGTTTATAATCGTTTTACCCCTTCGGGGTTGATAACCACTATGGCGTGATGGATATTCAAATGCTAAAAGTAGCGAATCTCCCTGTCGCTTCAACAGGTTTGGGGTGGGAAAGAGGCGAGGTTCGGTTAAAATAATCATATGAGCGACTTAATCCAATCCATTCGAGAAAGATATTTATCCACATTGGAAAAGATTTCCGATGCGGCAAATCATGTTGGGCGCAGCGCGGAATCTGTTAAGTTGGTGGTTGTCACAAAGGCGCAGCCTGTGGAAGTGGCGCGTGCGGCGATCGAGGCAGGCGCGCGTTATTTGGGGGAAAATTACCCTGAAGAAGGTGTTGCGAAGCTTCAATTATTGCGCGAGTTTTCTGCGGTAGAATGGCACATGATCGGGCATGTGCAGAGCCGCAAAGCACAGCTTGTGGCTGGGAACTTTAACTATTTACATTCTTTGGGCAGCCTGAAACTAGCCGCAAGACTTGACCGTTTTTGCGGTGAGGCCAATCGCACTCTGCCAGTGTTTTTGGAGTTCAACGTTGGCGGAGAGGAAAGTAAGGCTGGCTGGCCCGCATGGGATGAAACCCGCTGGCCCGCGCTGGTGGATGAACTGGCAAAGGTGATCGCCCTGCCCAATTTGCAGGTGCGCGGCTTGATGACCATGCCTCCGCTTGGCAGCACACCAGATTTCTCGCGGCCATTTTTTCAACGGTTGAGGCATTTGCAGGGATTTTTGTCATCGCAATTTTCTCAGGTTCGTTTTGATGAGTTATCAATGGGAACGAGTTCAGATTATGAAGCGGCCGTGCAGGAAGGCGCTACTCTGGTGCGGGTTGGCACAGCCATTGTTGGCGCGCGAAAATATAAAACGGAGAGTTTATGAATTTTTCGATCTTGATTACTTTTATAGGAGCGGTTGCCCAGATTTTTACCTGGATCGTCATCGCTTCGTCTTTGCTTTCGTTCTTTCTCCCGCCTTATCATCCTGTACGGGAAGCGTTGGATCGTATCGTAGACCCATTCCTGGCACCGATTCGTCGTGTGGTGCCAATCGCGGGGACTCTTGATTTCAGTCCGCTGATCTTAATTATCGCAGTTCAGTTTTTGTCCGGTGTGTTGATTAATATTTTGCGTTCTTTGTGATGAGGTAAACAATATGCCTAATAGAAAATTTGATCTTCACGGCGGCAAGGTCGGTTCTGCACTGGCTGTACGCATTACACCGCGTGCCAGCCGCAATCAGATCGTCGGGGTATTGAGCGATGGCACTGTCAAAGTGCATTTGGCATCAGAGCCTACTGATGAAGAAACCAATCGTCAATTGATCATTTTTCTGGCAGAAGTGCTTGGCGTTCCAAAATCACGCGTGGAGATCGTGGCGGGTCCGATCGGCTGGGATAGATTGGTCGCCGTAATGGATATGGATGTGGATACGGTCAATCAACGCATCATCGCGCATATGGATTAAGTAAATTTTTGAGAATCGTTAAATAAAAAAGGACGAAGACTTTTATGAAAAAAAGTCTTCGTCCTTTTTTATTTGCTGTTTATTACTCAGCCAAACCGTACAACCGCCTGTAGATCACATGGATCTCGTAAATATTGCGGATGTAATTTCGTGTTTCTTCAAAGCGCACAGATTCGAGATAAAGGTCAGGGTCGCCGCCCGCCAGCTCCAGCCATTGAGATGCATTCCCCGGGCCGCCGTTGTACGCCGCGAGGGCTGCGTATAAATTGCCTTGAAAAAGATCGCGATTAGATGCGAGATAATGAGTGCCAAATGCCACGCTTACATCCGGGCGATAGAGATCCTTGTCCGTGTAGTTGAGCGGCCAGACGAGTTCAAATGCGATCTGTGAGCCTGTTTCGGGGACGATCTGCATTAATCCGCGCGCGCCAGCGGTTGAGTTGACGAATCCCTCAAAGAGACTTTCCTGTCTGATGACGCTGAAAATAAATAGCGGATCGAAATTCTTCGCCTGCGCATCGGGGATGACGAGATCGGAATAATAGAGTCCATACCGCACATGACTAAAATAGGGGGGCGCCATCATGGATTCAGTATGTTCATCCAGCCCGGCCAGGGTCAACGTTTGGCGTGCGGCAAAAATGGCGGAGCGATACAAACCGAGATCCACCAAATAATTTGTTAATCGGTAACTTCCTATCGCGTCCTGGTTTATTTCCAATTCCACGCGCAGACCTTCAAATTCAAGGCGCGCATCTTCATATAAACCAAGCTCCCATAATTCAGCGCCGCGTTTGATGCGTTCATCTGAGGCGAGCGGACCGAGATCGCTCAGGTTGGCATCTGCGGGGAGATTGAAAGTCAAGCGTACCCACGCATCTGCACTGGCTCGTTCAGCGGCCAGATCGGGAGCGAGATTCACAGTGGTGGCTGGCGCAAAAGGTGCGCGGTCTATCAATAAATCTCTAGCGCGTTCACTGTAATAACCGCTTGGGTCAAGTTCCTGTGCCACACGCCATGCGTTGACGGCGTCTTCGTTATTCCCAAGTTTTTGCTGCGTTTTTCCCAGCCAGAGATTGGCGCGCGCCTTATCCGTTGTTGACACGGCCAGAGTCAGACTGCGGTTGAAAGATTCAATGGCAGAGAAAAAATCTCCATTGCGATAATAAATGATCCCGCTTAAAAAGACCGCTGTGGAAGCCTGCTCTGTGCCGGGATATTCATTCCCGACCCGCGCCCAGATTTGTGACGCTTCAGCATATCTTCCGATGCGTTCGTAAATTCGAGCGGAGGTCATTAAATAATCCACCGAAAGCGCGCTGCCCGGAACCGCCGCGACAAAATCCAAATAAGTTTTTACGCCCGTATCGTGCGCGCCCAAATAAAACCACTCAATAAAAGCCTTTTCGCCCCAGGCATCCTCCCAGCGCGAATGGGTTGGATAGTTCGTGATAAATGTTGTGTAATCCAGTACCGCGTCCTCGTAAAAATTCATGTCGCTTTTGGCGAGCGCGCGATAATAAAAAGCCGTGCCATCGTTGACAGGATTGGCTTCGATATAGCGGTCAAAAGCCGCAATGGCTACATCATATTGCCCGGCAAAATAATCCACGAGACCGCGGTCGAGATCGCTGACTTCCACGTTCGCATCCAACAGCGCAACAAGGCTGAGATAGGAATAATAAGAAAGCGGATAACTTTCCACAGCCAGACGGAATTTTCCAAATGCCGCATCGCTCTGACCGAGAGCCTGATACGCCAACCCAGACTCGTACGCCGTTTGAGCCTTGATGAAATCATTTGGCGCGCGCGCTGTGATGCCGTCATACAGGGCCAATGCTGATTCGTAATTTCCCAATTCAGATTCTGTTGAGGCCACTTTCAAATCAAGGTTGATATCATCGCTCAGGGAGGGTGCCTGGATGGCGGCTGTGTAAGCGGATAATGCATCTGCAAAGTTGCCTGCGCTGAAGAGCGCATCGCCGCGATACTCCTGCGCGTAGACATCCAGGTAGCCTGGACGAATTGTCAAATAACTTTGCCATGAATCAGCGGCGGCCGGATAATTTTCCAATCGATAATATGCCAATCCTTGCAGAAAATAAGCCTGCCCAAAATGCGGGGATTCGGGATATTCCGTAATTAATATTTGAAGCGATGCCAGAGCATCTTCGTAACGTTCCTTTGCAAAATAAATGCGTGCCTCGCCCCATTTCGCGGCAGCGCGTACCAGCGGATCGGGAGAATCTTGAAATGCGGTTTGGTAATCGAGCAGGGCTGTTTCGTAGTCACCGTTAAAGAACGCTTTATCGCCCACGCCCACACGCGCCTGGGGGAGTGGAGTTGGTGTAATGGTTGGGGTGAGAGTCGCCGGGGAAGTTGGAGAAATGCTTGGGGTCACTGTCCAGCCTGGGGGGATGGTGGGGAGTCCCTCAGGGAAGAGGGAACAGGCAGTTATCGCAGTGACCAGCCAAAGTCCAGGAAGGAAGCGGATGTATTTCATCCTGATTTTATACTGGTAAAAGAATAAGTCGTCAAGCGAGGTTGTATTCGAGTTGTGTGTGATATATAATCGCACCGAGAATATTCAAGATAAAAAGAGGAAAAGTGAACATACAACAGAAAATCATTCGTCCTGGTTTGACCGCTTTTGTGTTGTTTGCGGTTGTGGCATGTGCGGCAAAAACTGAAAGTTCAGCGGCGCAGGTCACGTCCAGCGGGTTTGTTTGCCCGGAGCCCAGTCCGCGCATTGAATTCGAAAGTAAAGAGATCAACATCTTTACGTGGACGGAGTATGTGCCGGCCGACATCATCGAGTGCTTCGGCCTGGTCTATGGCGTGGATGTGAATGTGGATTATTTTTCCTCCAATGAGGAGCTGTATACAAAGATGTCATTTGGTGAGAGCGTGAATCCGTATGATGTCGTTCATCCAAGCGATTACATGATCAGTGTTTTGGTCCGTAAAGAGTTGCTGCAAAAACTTAATCAAAGTAAATTGCCAAACAAAAAAAATCTCGATGCAGGTTTGGTGAACGTTTATGGAAACACGGTTGATTATCTTGTGCCGTATCAAATGGGGACGCAGGCCATTGTTTACAACAGGGAGACAGTGAAAAATCCGCCCGCCTCATGGGCCGATTTGTGGAAACCTGAATTTGCAGGCCGCATCGTGGCTGTTGACGATAACCGCGTTGTGATCGGCATGGCCTTATTGACACTTGGTTATGATGTGAATTCCACTGACCCAGCACAATTGGAAGAGGCAAAACAAAAGCTGATCGAATTGATGCCGAACATCCGCGTTTTTGACAGCGACAGCCCGAAAACTCCACTTCTGGCTGGCGATGTTGACCTCGGAATTGTCTGGAACGGCGAAGCGTTTTTGGCTCAACAGGAAAACCCCGCGTTTGAATATGTGTTCCCTTCGGAAGGTTCGATCATTTTTTATGACGGTATGGGAATCCCTGCCAATGCGCCGCATCCTGATATCAGTTATGCCTGGTTCAACTACTTGATGCAAGGCGATGTGTTTTGGCTGACGCTGGTGGATTACCCTTATACCAATCCGAACACCGCCGCGCTGGAATTTGCGAAGGCAAATCACACCGATGTTTACGATGCTTACATGGCTTCGCCGATCACAAATACTCCCGCAGATGTTTTTGCCAAAGGGCATGAAGTGGAAGACCTTGGCACCGCGCTTCAACTTTATGATCAGATCTGGACCGAAATAAAAGAATAATCAACTATTGTTACGCACCGTCCCGCAGGTTTTAACTGGAAGCCTGCGGGACGATTGCGTGTGAGTGAGAAACCAAATACCCAATGTTAAATTTTCCTTCCTCTGCAACTGAAACGGATCTACGCTCTGCCATTGTGGAGTGCGGACGAATCGCTTATGAACGCCATTTGATGACATCGAACGATGGGAATATTTCTGTTCGAATGAATGATGGCCGCGTTCTCATTACACCTTCTGGAATTTCCAAAGGCCGCCTGTCGCTTGATGATATGCTCGTGGTTGATCTCGATGGCAATATTATTTCATCCAGACCAGACCGCAAGCCTTCATCTGAAACGCCGATGCATCTTGAAGTATATAAGCAGCGTGATGATGTGCGCGCGGTCGTTCATGCGCATCCCATTTTTGCAACGACATTAACTGTGGCTGATCTTGAATTTCCAATTGATGTGCTCCCCGAAGTTTTGCTCACGATGGGCGAGGTCCCAATTACAAGATACGCCACGCCTTCATCTCATGAAGATGCCGAAGTGATTCGTCCGTTCGTGAAGGATCACAACGCGATGCTGCTCCGTCAGCATGGCAGCCTCACCTTCGGAAAAAATCTTGACGAAGCGCTGATCCATTTGGAACGCATCGAACACGTTTCGGAAATTTACTGGCACGCAAAAATGATAGGCACTGTCAAACGTGTCCCGCCTGAAGCGCAGACTCAACTTATTTCACTACGGGAAAAATATTTCAAAGGTTAATCCATGCGAACTGTATTTTGGGAAAACAACGAACTAAAGATGATTGACCAGCGTATTCTGCCCGCGCGTTTTGAAATCGTATCGTATCGCTCGCATAAAGATGTTGCATTTGCCATCACAGATATGGTGGTGCGCGGCGCGCCCGCCATTGGAGCCGCCGCTGCCTTTGGTCTCGCACTCGCTGGATATGAAACCGCTTCATCTTCGACCTCAAGCCTGCTTGCTGACCTAGGGGCAGCGGCCGCCGTTTTGAAGGCGTCGCGTCCAACCGCGGTTAATTTGGCATGGGCGGTGGATAGAATCATGCGTGTTGCGTATTCCGTAACAGGCTCGGCTGATGATTTGCGAAGTGCTGTTTTAGTCGAAGCCCAGAAACTCGCCGATGAAGATGTTGAAATCAACAAGCGCATGGCCGAACACGGCGCGGCGCTGATTGACGATGGCGACACGATCATCCATCACTGCAACACAGGCGCGCTCGCAACCGTGGACTGGGGAACTGCGCTAGGTGTTATCCGCACGGCGCACGAACAAGGCAAACGTATTCATGTTCTGGTTGACGAGACTCGTCCGCGTTTGCAGGGTGCGCGACTCACAGCATGGGAATTGGAACAATATGGAATTCCTTATGAGATCATCAGCGATAACATGTCAGGCTATTTCCTGAAAGCAGGCAAGGCACAGAAAGTTTTCTTCGGCGCGGATCGTGTTGCGGCGAATGGAGATGTAGCCAATAAGATCGGTTCTTATATGCTTGCGCTCGCCGCACATGACAACAACGTGCCTGTCTATTCAGTTGTGCCAACTTCAACCATTGACCTGTCCCTCGCGCATGGTGATTTGATTCCCATTGAAGAACGCAATATGGATGAGGTGCTTGGCATTCAGTTTCACGGAGAACCCGTCGCACCGAAAAATGCCAAAGCGCGCAACCCAGCTTTCGACGTCACCCCGAACCGCCTGCTCTCAGGGATAGTTACAGAGAATGGCGTCGTCTATCCGCCGTTTGATGTAAACCTTAAGCAAGTTGTATTTTAAAATTTGCATCGCGTCATTTTTTATGGTTGCAACAGACCATAATATGACAAATGTCATTTGAAAAAAAAGAGGAAATTTTGTATAGTAATTAGCATAATTAATAAGGTGGTTTTTGAGTTTTATCGGTGAACAGATTTGTTCTTCATCTAAAGGAGGCTCAATGAAATGTACTGCCTGTGGATCGGACAATCGTAGTGGAGTGCGATTCTGCGAAAATTGTGGGGAGAAATTAAGCCTTCAAGTTGAGAAGGTTGAAGCTATACAAATGCAAACATGCAAGGCTTGCGGAGCACATAACAAACCGGATTTTCGTTTTTGCGAGAACTGTGGGAGCTCTTTAAATGTTGAGCCTGCCCGGCAGTCTGTTCCAATCACCAAGGCACGGTTGATCTCCTGCCAAAATTGTGGAAGAGAGAATCCGCCTGACTACCGATTCTGTGAATCATGCGGAACACCGCTCGCCGTTCAGGTAAAAGTTACCCCGTCACAGCCACAAAAAAGCAGTTTTAGGAAGTGGGTTTGGGCTGGTACAGGCATTGCGGTGATGGGACTGATTGGGATAGCGGCATTGATTACTTTTAGGTCGCTGCCAATATCTGAAACTCCTTTTCAAACTACATATCAAGAGCCAGCACAGCAGCCAGTTTATGTGCCCGCAACTTTTACCAGCGCTCCAAATCCAGCACTGCCGGAGGCCACCAACACTAACACTGTGGAACAGCCATCGCAGGCTACCAGCACTGCGGAGTCTCAGACTGAAGCTCAAAGCAGTGGGCAGGAACAACCCCCAATTGAACCTCCTCCTCCTGCTGACCCTCCAAAGTGGAGCATGGAACCTTACACTCCTTCATCATTGTGCCAGAATTGCGGAGGAGGGGCAGATACCAGAGATACCGACCATGATGGTTTGCAGAATTGGGTGGAGGAATATGTCGCGCAAAAATTTGCTCCTTATTATGTGTTTGATGCAAATGAATTATGGTGGAGACCTTGTAGTAATAAATTACGCAAAGTAACCACTGATATTTGTATCAATCTTCCAGAGTATCAGACCATCCCGCCGATCAATTTCATCTATCAGGCCCGGCCGGGCACGATCAATGGAGAGCCTTATATACTTTTGGTGATTACGGTCCTTTACGATATTGATTATGCTCATCCCGAATGGATTTCATCCCTTCTATGGCATTTTGGAGATACAGAGAGTCTGGAGTTGTATATTCACTGTTTTGGGGAAGACTGCAATCAAGTTGAAAAGGGATATTGGATGGATGGCATTCAAATGAATCGCCACTCCAAAGGATATTGGGATGACGCATCCGATTTCGATATGGTTGATCCCTTTGGAAACTTTCCGACTGATGGTACGGCAACCCACCCTGTGGTCTATGTGTCACTTGGAAAACACGGCGTTTACCCAAGGATAGATGTATGTAACAACATGGAAGTTGAAGGAGGGTTGGTTGAGCATTGTAGTGTAGGATGGAAAGGTGTACCCCCACTGGAAGGGCTGCCAACCAACGTTGGAGAGATCAACTTCCAAAATATGGCCGCTCAAGATTTTATAAATATAGTATTCCCTTACGAGAAAATATGGGATAAATACTTCGATTTCTGTGGTGGCAGAATTGTCCCTGCCTATGGAGGACAAGGTACCGCACCGTTTGGTTTGGGAAGTGTGTTCCATATCGACCCCTACCTAGATGCCTTACAGGATACAGAGGTTCCAATTTGTGCTGGTTCCGTTGGTAGTAAATGGTACCCGTTTGATGTCAATGACAAGAATCGGCAGCGTCCTCCATTTATAAGCCCCATGCAGATGCAAATGTCGTTTACAAATAATTCAAATGAAGCTATTTGTATGATTAAACTAGGCGGCTCGAAACCCGGGGATCCCGTTGACCAACCTTCTGTGTTCACAACGATTGATACCGAACCGTTAAATATAAACGAGATACGATCCTTTAATTTCATGGAAAATCAACCAAGTTGGTTGTCTTTTGTTTCATGCGAAAATACAGTGGCTACAGTGGTTAATGCGGGTGTCTTCTCCTGCATGGAGAATTGCTCTTTTTCCATTCAATCTGGCAGCCCGCAACAAATCCAGATGGCGTTCACGAATAATACAACATTGCCGATTTGCATGATCAAAATTGGCGGCTCGACATTAGATGATCCAGTGGAAAAGATGGTAATCAACTCCAGTTATTTACAAGTTGGCGATACACAAGTGTTTACCATGAAAGCAAATTCTCCAAGGGTGTTCTCCTTTGTTACCTGCGAAGATAAGGTGATTAAAGAAGGGATCCTCTCTTGTTCGGGAAATTGCTCCTTCCCCATTCATTAATTACTCTGAATACTGGAAAACATATTAGATACACTGGAGGAAAGAAATATGAAATGTACAAATTGTGGAAACGAAGTTTCTGAAAACGCAAATGTCTGTGGATATTGCGGCCATCGGCTCAAGTCAATACCGGCGGCTGTTGAATCGCAGCCTGTGGTATTGACGCCAAAGTTGGATACCTTGTCATCCGGGAATTCTGCTCCCCGCAAGCAGCCTCTTCCCTGGGTCTGGATTATTCTGACCCTGTTCTTTGGGCTGACTGTTATTATCCTTGTCGCCATGCAAATTTTCCCAAAACAACTTTCAGCCATTCCAGTCCCTGCTAACCAGACTGTGGCAACAGATAGTCCGGCCAACGCTGTCGATCCGCAACTACAAAGCTTATCCCCCGAGGTTCCATTGGAAGGCGCATTGCCCTCCAATGATCTGCCTTTGGTGGAACCGTGCGATATAACAGCCGCCTGCGGGCAAACATATCACAAAGGATTTGACGAACTCGCCAAGGATTTTATTGCGACAGGCTCCAGGGAAGCGCCAGGCTCGAATACCTATTCGATTACTTTTGCGCGAGGTCAGACTGTCTCGCTGTGGCTTCTGGCTTGTGCGACCAGTGCTGATATTCTTAAACAAAACCTTCAACATTTGTCTTACAAGCTGACCATCGACGGGCAACCAATAAACATCGACAAACTGTATCAATGGGATGAGGTGGATTCGGACGGATATGGCTGTCGAAGATATCTTGGGAATATCAGTAATTGGACTGGTACTCGCCACACGGTTATAACAACACTTACAATTGATCAAATGATTAATGACGGTTGGATAGATCGTCCTGCCGGAGATTACACTGATATTTATGATGTAACATTAACGCCGTAGTTTGTTGATTATTTGCCAATCCTGCCCTATAACATTTTTAGAAAATTTCTTTACAATCCAAACATCGCATGATAAACTTTCGCGCGTTCGATAATTCAGGGCGCACTCCTGTGAGTGCGCTTTTTCCTGCGTAATTTCTGGAGGTTCGTGTTGGATATATTAATTACTGGCTCGGTCGCGTACGATTATTTGATGACATTTCCTGGACTGTTCAAGGAGCAGATTCTTCCTGAACGATTGGCTTCCATCAGCCTTTCATTCCTTGTTGATTCCATGTCCAAACAGCGCGGCGGAATTGCGCCGAATATCGCTTACAGCATGGCGCTGCTCGGTGAGCGTCCGCGCGTGATGGCAACTGTCGGCGAAGACTTTGGCGATTACCGCGCCTGGCTCGATGCCAAAGGCGTGGATACATCCTTGATGGAAGTGGTTCCTGGACTTTTCACCGCCTCGTTCTTTGCCACGACCGATCAGGCTTCTGCTCAAATTGCATCCTTCTACCCTGGAGCGATGGGCGTAGCTTCATCCCAATCTCTTAAGGATTTGGCTGTTAAACCAGACCTTGTCGTTGTCTCTCCGAACGCTCCTGATGCAATGATGAAGTTTCCCGCCGAGTGCCGTGAGTTGGGCGTCAAATATTTATATGACCCAAGTCAGCAGGTTCTGCGTCTTGAAGGCCATGAATTGGCGCGCGATATGGAAGGCGCTCATTTCCTTTTTTGTAATGACTATGAGTTTGGTTTGATCTCCAAGAAGACCGGCTGGAGTTTGGACCAGGTTCTTGAACATGTAAACATATTGGTCATCACGCGCGGCAAGGATGGCGCTGATTTGTACATGGGCGGCGAATCAGTTCATATCCCAACCGTTCCCGAAGATGAGATCGTTGACCCGACTGGCGTAGGCGATGCCTTCCGCGGTGGTTTTCTTGCTGGCTATTCCCAGGGCTTTGACTGGAAGCTGTGCGGCGAGATCGGTTCTTTGGCTGCGGTATACTGTCTTGAACAGCGCGGTCCGCAAAGCCATTCCTACACGCGCGAAGAATTTGTGGCTCGTTTCCGCAGGCATTTTGATGATGGCGGAAAACTGGATGTGTTTCTAAAGTAAAAAATTTGGAGTGCGGATTTTAATCCGCGATCCGTATGTAATAAAAGGAGAAATATAAATGGAATACGATATCAAAGATTTACAACAAGCCGAAGGCGGACGCCGCCGTATTGATTGGGCGGAACGCGAAATGCCCGTTCTTCGTTCGATCCGCGAACGCTTCAAGAAGGAAAAGCCGCTCAAGGGACTGCGCCTTTCCTGTTGTTTGCATGTGACCACTGAAACTGCGAACCTGATGATCACCCTTCAGGAAGGCGGCGCGGACATTGTCCTGACTGCCTCAAATCCTCTTTCCACTCAGGATGATGTTGCCGCCGCGTTGGTGAATCAATTTGAGATTCCCGTCTTCGCGATCAAAGGCGAGGATAAAGTCACTTACTTCAAGCACATCCGCGCCGCATTGGAGCACATGCCCCACATGACTCAGGATGATGGCGCTGACCTCGTTTCATCCCTGTTCTTCATCGAAATGGGACGCTTTGAAAAACTCGAGCCTTCTCTCGCCGCGTGGGCGCAGGGACTAAGCGCCGAACAGCGCAAGCAGATGCTTGCAAATGTCATTGGCGGTACTGAAGAGACCACCACCGGCGTGATCCGCTTGAAGGCGATGGAAGCTGATAAAGTGTTGAAGTTCCCCGTCATCGCGGTGAACGATGCGTTGACCAAACATCTGTTTGATAACCGCTACGGTACCGGTCAATCCACTGTGGACGGAATCGTCCGCGCGACGAATGTATTGCTTGCGGGCAAGAACTTCGTTGTATCTGGCTATGGCTGGTGTGGACGTGGTCTCGCATCACGCGCACGCGGTATGGGTGCGCAGGTCATCGTGACCGAGATTGATCCGATGAAGGCGCTCGAAGCGGTCATGGACGGTTTCCAGGTCATGCCGATGATGGATGCCTCCAGGATCGGCGATATCTTCTGCACCGTGACAGGCGATCTGAACGTGATCGACAAGAAACATTTTGAAGTGATGAAAGACGGCGCGCTTGTTGCAAACTCCGGTCACTTCAACGTTGAGATCAATATTCCTTCCCTCGCTGCAATGAGCGTAGGTGAGCCCAATCGTGTCCGCCCGTTCGTTGAACAGTACACCACCAAAGATGGACGCAAGATTAACATCCTCGGTGAGGGACGCTTGATCAACCTCGCTGCCGCCGAAGGTCACCCTGCTTCCGTAATGGATATGTCCTTTGCGAATCAGGCGCTTTCCGCTGAATACATGGCCAAGAACGCGGATAAACTTGAGAAGAAGGTTTACTCCGTACCGGTTGATATTGACAACGAGATCGCCCGCCTCAAGCTCGAAGCGATGGGTGTGAGAATTGACATCCTCACGGATGAGCAGTTGCACTATTTGAATTCCTGGGAAGAAGGAACGTAAGTCAATTTACGATTTTGGATTTTAGATTGATGAGTGAGCCTCGCGGAGTAATTTTCCGCGAGGCTTTTATTTTCGTGTCTGTCATGGATTAGAGACTATTGCTTCTCAGGTCAAGCCAGGCCATTTCCTGCGGAGTTAATTGGACTTCGCCTGCTTTGACAATTTCTTTAAAGTTCTCGATCCTGCTGGGACCTGCAACCGCAAAAACATTCATGGACTGGTTCAAGATATAAGCTATCGCTATCTGCGCGGCTGTTAAACCTTTTTCTGCGCCCAAGCTGACAGCCCGCTCCAGCCGTTGGAAATTTTCTTCGCTGGCATAGGTTTGTATACACACGCGATCCCATTCCACATCGCCAAAGGTATGCAAATTATCGCGGCGGAATCGCCCGGAGAAGAATCCGCTTGCCAATGGTGACCATGCAAGCACGGGCATTTGTGTTTGCTCGTACCACGCTCTTGCATCGGCGCCAGCGGATCCGCTGATGCTGAGACAAAGCGGCCACGGTTCACCAAGTGATTCGACCAGACTAAACTGCGGGCTGCTTGCCACAAATGGACTTAATCCGTGCGCTTGAGCATAGGTGTTGGCGGCTTCAATTCGTTGATGAGACCAGTTCGATACGCCAAACGTGTGCAGCCGCCCGGCTTGCTGATGTTCATTCAGGGTATGGATGATCGACTCAAAGGGCAGATCAGGATCGTCGCGGTGAAGCAGGTACAGGTCAATATGATCCGTCTTGAGTCGGGCCAGCGAATCATACAGGTCAGCAGTCACATCAAACGGGGTCATCCGCCTGCGGTCTTCAGAATGAGCCGCGCCCTTGGTGATGATGACAATTCTGTCGCGCAGACCGCGTGCCTGCATCCAGCGCCCGATGATGCGCTCGCTGTTGCCGCCGCTGTATACATGCGCTGTGTCGAACGTGTTACAGCCCAGTTCGTACACCTGATCCAGCAATGCAAAACTCATCGCCTCGTCCAGGTCGCTGCCGATCATTGTTGAACCTTGCACAATGCGCGCGACTGGTTTGTTCAGTCCGGGGATTTTTCGGTATTGCATACTGTCTCCAATAATTTGATTTCTCAACTACGGACAAACGATCTCGACTGTCTTTTTGGCTGATTTGCCACCTGAATTAAATGCCTCCACTGACATTTTGATCGAACCGCCCGGCACCAAAACCACATTGGGGATCGGTATGGTGGTTGAATTGGCGGGGAGCACGTTGAACATCCCGCCGTTGAGATAGATGTTATAGCCTGCTTCATTCGGCCCGTCATTCCAGGAGATCGACCCTGCAAGATCATAAGTCACCCCGTTGAAGAAGCAGATCTTATTGGCTGTCAATCCCTTTGGCGCTTCCGGTGCGGTTGGAGTGGGAGTGGGCGGAATGGCAAATTCCTGTAGTTTCGATGTGTCTCCAGTAACAGTAGCGTATCTTCCCCACAGCCAGCAGTTTCCGTTCCGTTCGGGATTCTTGATGATCCAATAGCCCGTGATCGTATTCTTTCCCACCACCTCGGCGCTTTGATTGATAAGGAGCGCGCCCAAATAATCGTAATCCTTGCTTGGTCCGCTGCGACAATTCGTGTCCGCGCTGACAGTGAGCGTGGTAACGCTTGGAGTGAATGTCTGTGTAATCGTTGCGGTAGGGGCGGGTGTTTCTGTGAAAATAACCTGTGTGGCCAATTCGGGAGTCGCCGAGTTTATGCCCGGTTCCGGGGATGGCAGGCCGCTTAGCGGCGGCTGGATCAGCAATGCCGCCTGCGCGGTAATGGTTGCCACAAAATCAGGGGTGCTGGTGGGAGTGATCCCGCCTGGTACGTTACAGGCGAGGACGGCGACGAGGGCGATGAGCGAGAGAAGGATTTTATTTGACCTGGACATTTTATTCTCCTTATCAATTGAGATGAGCCACAGATTTTGTGCCTCCATCAAGAAAGAAAAATCACATCGCGCCAACCGATAAAGATTTTATGAATGCCCGATTATTTTATCGCTTTTCGTGAAAGCTTGGCTACTTTGCCATCCAGTTGCAATCGAATGCCGATTTTTATCTTTTTTCGCACAGCCCTTTCCACTCGTCAATGGACAGAGTCTCTGCGCGGCGCATGAAATCTACCCCTGCGGAGGTAAGCAGGGATTGGGCTTCTGTTGCGGGGATATGCAGTCCAGAGGAAAGCGAGTTGCGCAGGGTTTTTCTTTTTTGGCTGAAGCCTGCTTTGATAAGTTTGAAAAATATATTTAGCAATTCATTGGGGATGAGCGGTTCATTGTAGATGTCGATTCGTAAAATGGCAGAATCCACTTTGGGGGCGGGGTGAAATGATGCGGCTGGGATATGCGCGGCGATGCTGGGTTTTCCGTAGACTTGCACGCTTAAGGCCAATAGACTTAAGTCACCGGGTTTAGCACAGATGCGTTCAGCCACTTCCTTTTGAATGGTCAATACTACGCGGCGCGGTTTGATATCAGCTTCCAGCAAGTGACGGATGATCAAGGAGGTGATGTTGTATGGAATATTCGCGGCGACAATGTAATTCGGCTGGTCAATAATATCTGAAATGGAGAGTTTGAGAATGTCACCGTGTACCACGCGCACATTCTGATAAGGCGTGAGAACTGCCCGTAGTGGGGCAAGCAGGTCCGGGTCCAGTTCGACCGCTGTCACTTGTTTGGCAGAGACAGCCAGATAGCGAGTTAAACTGCCAAGGCCGGGACCAATTTCCAGCACACGGTCATCCGCTTGAATCTCAGCGGCAAGCGCAATATTTTCCAGCGCGGAAGAATCCTGTAAAAAATTCTGTCCAAGACTTTTATCGGCGCGCAGATGAAAACGTTTTAGAACTGCGGCGGCATCGAGCGGGGGAATGGATGCGAAATTTTTCATTGACATACGATCTCGGTTTCTTCTTCAGCGGTGGCGGAGGGGACGGTTGGCAGAGGCCATGTGCCTGCCTGAAAGCGCGCGACGTAATCGCTGAGAATGTTGAAGTCTACATCCCAGATGAAAACTTTTTTCTCGAAGACGGGATCAAGGACGCGTGTTTGTGTAAATAATTCCTGCGGGAAACTTGCGAAGAGAATATTTTGCGGTGGAAGTTTTGAACCAAGACACGCGAGTTGGCTAAGCTGCGCGGGGGTGAAATCGGTGATGATGTTATCGCGGAAGGAGTCGATCAGCTCTGGGATTTGTGTGATGACTTTGGGGTTGGTGAGTTTTTTGCGGAGCGCGCACAAAACGATATTCTGATTATCGGCGCGGCCAAAGGTTCCCTGCTGACGATTGCGTGCCACTTTGAGCGCCTCATCGCCGGTCAGGTGATTTTCGCCAACGGGCAGGTTGAGTATTTTGGAAGTTTCCTTATCTGGAACTTTGATGTCAATTCCGTCCACGGCGTTGACCACTTTGACGAAGGTGCGCATGTTGATGGCCACATAATGGTCAGCGCGGACGCCGAAATTTTTGTTGAGCGTGAGCGCGAGCAGACCCGCGCCGCCGCTTGGGTCATCCCAATATCCAAACCCGGGCTGGCCATAGAGATAGGCTTGATTTAATTTTTCGTGATCCTGTCCGTCAAGGTTATCGGAGATGTGCGGAATCTCCACCCACAGGTCGCGCGGGAATTCAAGCACTGTCACTTTTGGAGTGAAAAAATCCACGCGCACAAGGCGGATGGCATCTCCCAGCCCGTAGTCATATGTGTCGGCACGCGCATCCGCACCGACTACTACAATGTTCATAATTGTTTGCGCGCCGCAAATGGTTTGAGGTGTGCTGGTGGGGAAGGAAATCGTCGGCACAAGAGTCACATTGCCATTTTGCACAACGGCGTCGGGGTCGGGCGTCCATGTGGGCGGCAGGCTGATCGGCGTAAATGGCAGTACTGGCCCAAGCGGTTGTGATGCAAAAGTTTGATATTTTTGGAAAACGGTAATTCCTATCGCGCTAATGAGCAGGACAGTGATGAGCGAAAGAATTGCGATGATGTTTTTTTGTGTGCGCGTCATGTTATGATGATTCGTTGGTTGAGTAGGCGGTGTTCGTCCGCCGTATCGAAACCAACAGTAAAAAATAAACTTAAAATTCAGAGATGTGGTTTCGATACGCCCTTCGCTGTCACTCAGGGCTACTCAACCACCATTTGATAGAAAATTATTTCAAAAAATATGGAATCTCCGCCGGGGCGGGCGCTAGAAAATATACCGTGACCCAGCCTGTCATGTTAACCAATTCACCGTCGTTGAATCCGAGGTCGATCCATTGTGTGCGCGGAACGCCGAAGGCCGATTCAATGATCGGGCCGCCGCCTGTATCTCCAATGGTGGCGAGGCCGTACCCGGGGATATATACTCGCATCCCAGCTAGATAACTATAGATGGAATAATCCACCGCCACAATTCCGTATCCTGCGCGCGCGCCGCTCGCGGTTCCGTAGGAGCATCCGCCCGTTCCCGAAGCGCAGGGCGAATACACCGAAGCGTACATTTGCACGGCAGTCCAATACTCATAAGGAATATCTCCGCCCACAGGCGAAAGAACAATTTTTTCTCCGCTCTGGACAATGCGAGTTTGCGGCTCACGCATCACGGTTTCAGATTCCGTTTCGCGGCTGACTTCGATTCCATTTTCAAATCGAACCCGCGTGCGGGTCATTGTCAATCCATCAATGCCGGGCTGGATGGTTTCCTTTTCACCGAATGGCACATCGGGCGATGTCACGACTTCTTCTGTGAATGGGATCGGCTTCAACGCGACTTCGATGGTCTCACGAACGCGCACCACACTGATCTGCCCGCCGTCGGATGGCGGCGCTTCATTCTCAAGCGGGGAGCTGGTGTCTGCGCCGATGAGCGGGATGCCAGCCTCGGCAAGCACCTCACCAACCGTCCCTGCGGCAGAGCGGACCTGTAATTCAAAGTCGCCAATACCAATGGATATCTCGCGCGCGGGCGTATATGTGACTGATAGGTTTTGTGTAATGGGAGTTTCAGCAGGCGGATCGATCAAATCGTTTTTCGTTAATGAAAAACCTGCATCTGTTAGCGCCTGCCCCACAGTGAGCGCTGAGGTTTGAAGAGTCTGTTGTCCCTGCGGGGTGGCGAGAGTTAAACTGACAGCGCGGCGAATTTGGATCGTGAGCGAACCAGCTTCCAGTTGAGTTTGATCGAGCGGTGTGGGAATCCCATTGACGAAGACGCGGTCATTCTGCCCAAGGTCTATCCCCGCTTGAGTCAAAATAGGAATCAAGTCCCTCTCTGTTGATTCGATTCGTTGAATATGGTCTCCATCAAGGATGGTCACTGACGAAGAAATTGGTTGGCAGGATGTGACAAAAAACAAAATCATCCATGCCAGCCAGCGGAATTTTTTCATGGATGGAATTATAAACTACCCAGGTTTTTTCCGTTCCAGCCTCAAACATGTGCAAGGATAGCCATTGTTATCACCGGCAAAGCGTTTCACTTCCTTGAAGCCTTCGCTTTCGTAGAGCGAGATCGCTTTGTGATTTCCATCCAAAACAATTGTCCATGCGTCGCCGCCGATCTCGCCGAGCCCGAGCTTGAGCAGGGTGCGGCCAATTCCTTTTCCGTAATGATCGGGGTCAACATACAGCCACGCGAGATAATCCTCATCCACGCCGATAAAGCCGACAACCTGCTCTTCCATGCTGGCTACATATTTGCGACTGTGTTTTAAGTCTTCGACTTCCGCATCCTGTTCGATTGGGATAAATCCGCGCGGGTCACAGGATCCGATCAATTCATCCGGGCGGGCGCGGTCATGGATTTTGCAAATGGCTGTCCAATCTTTGTCTTGATATTCACGATAAATGATCATGGCTTCTCCAGTACAAGATATTTCTAAAGTTGGTTTACTGGTATACAAATCACTATTTTCCGTCATTGCGAGGGCGTTCTTGTTCTTGCCCGAAGCAATCCCCGCCACAATTCTGAGATTGCTTCGCCGCCAAAGGCAAGATCGGCGGCTCGCAATGACGGATGAATAGTAGAGAAAAGCTGATTTACCGGTATGAATGAATTGCAGAACGCGCTCTTAATCCTTGCAATCTTCATCTTCACAATCACATTCGAGACCTTTGGCTTTATCAAAAGCCTCGCGGCCTTCCTTTACCGAAAAATAGATCAAGCCCAGCGCGCCGATGCTGTCTATGAATCCAAAGCCAGTCAGTTCATAAATCAAACTGGATGCCAGTAATACCAATGACATGTAAATACAGACCATCGTGCAATTCGCATCCGCAAGGATCGGCATGGAATTGAGCGCGCGCCCAATTTTGCGTTTGCCCATCACGAGCGCCCACATCACCGCAATTGAGACCACGGAAATAATCAGGCCGGGCAATGTCGTCTGAGGTTTGTGCGTGGTGAAAAGGTTATAAACAGCCGTTGCGCCAAGCCCAAGCGTGAGCAGATAAAATGCTGTGCCTGTGATCCGCAATGCGGTAATTTCAAATCGTGTCCGTGATGTGTTGGGATTCTGCCGAATGCGCAGTACCATGGCGAGAATTCCCAGACCAGACATCACCTCGATAAATGAATCCGCGCCGAAACCGAAGAGGGTCAGCGCTTCGTCGCTGATGCCAAAAAAGATTGAGATCAACCCTTCTGCGATATTATATATAACGGTAAATATGGCAAGCCAGAGGGCGAATTGCCAGTAATTCGATTGGACAGTTTTTTGAGAGATTGTGGTCATGAGACTCCTTATGCGCAGATTATTCAGTGTAACCA
>JABFSL010000122.1 GCA_013140605.1 Anaerolineales bacterium | reverse complement strand
TCATCCTCCACCTCACCCACTGAGCATGTGCGCGTCAGGTCAGAGATATAACCATCATATGCCGCGCCCCAATCCACAACCAGAAGGTCGCCAGCCTGTAATTTTCTTTCGGTGGGTGAGGCATGTGGATTCGCAGAATTCGGTCCCGCAGAAACAATTGGCGCAAATGGGAACTCAGGATCAGAGCCGTTCTTCAACAATTGAATCACCAATTCAGAAGACAGCTCACGCTCGGTCATGCCGATCTTCATCAACGGGATGGTCGCTTCCAACGCATCCTGCGCGATCTTCACGGCGCGGCGCATGGCATCCACTTCAGCTTTATCTTTCTTCAAACGCAATGCGGATAATACATTGCTCGCATCTGGAAATTCTGATTCAGGCGCGCCTGCTTTTACATGACTGAATTCCAGCAATCGCAGTTGACGCGGTTCGACTCCAATGCGCTTCCCATCCAGACCGAGGGACTGGGCCGCCTTTCGAAAAGCATTTTCCCACTCTGACGGATTCTCTCCATACGCGACACCCTGCACTTTATATGGGAATAGTACCAATTTAGGCAATTCAAGTTCGGGTAATACCAGTACAGGGTCCTGGCCGGGCGCTACAAATAAAACAACGGGACGTTCCATCAAGTGGAAATGCACGCCGGTCAGATACGTCAGCGTGGGACCGGGATTCAGAATAACGGCATCCAGTTTCGAGGTCAGAAGTGAAGCGGTGAGATTGTTAAGTCGCGCAAGTGTCATGTGAGTCTCCTAATCCAGTTTATGATTTTTTTTCGAGAAGGCGTATGTGATCCAATCCACAACAACGGGGAAAAGCATATCAAAAGTAGTGACGATTCGAAACCACCACGGAATGACAAGACTGCGGCGCGGACGTTTGGCAACATCCACCACACGGCGCGCGACATATTCGGAAGTCATGTGAATGTTGAAAATCTTTCTTACTGAACCATAGGCTTTATTCTTACCGATGTGTTGACCAAACTCTGTGGCTGCGGGGCCGGGATAAATGCCGCTGACTTTGATTCCCAGCGGTGTGACCTCGCGGCGAAGCGCATCTGTAAATCCACGCACCCCATGTTTACTTGCACAATAACTCGTAATAAGCGGTGAGGCGATCAATCCCGCAACGGAAATCATATTGATGATATGACCCTCTCCACGTTTTAGCATATATGGCAATACCACACGGGTGACATACATGAGCGAAGTCAAGTTGACCTGCACCAGCATGTCTATATCGCGCACCGTGGAATGATTCTCGAACCAATCCACGCGGCCAATGCCTGCGTTATTAAAGAGAATATCAATTCGGCCATAAATATCCAGCGTGGATTTCACCATGCCATCCACATCGGCAGAGTTAATAATATCCACTGGGATGGCAATGGCTTCGCCGCCCGCGTTCTGAATTTTTGCGGCAAGTTCCTGCAAGCGGTCAATGCGGCGCGCGGCTAGGACAACTTTGCAGCCTTCCTTTGCAAAGAGCAGCGCGGCATCTTCTCCAAAGCCAGAGGATGCGCCGGTGATGAGGACAACTTTGTTTTTCAAATTTTGCATGAATGATTATTTCCGCTCATGTCACCCTGAGCGATAGCGAAGGGTCTCTAAGATAATCGTAGAGTTTCTTCGCCGCAGAGCGGCTCAGAACGACAATAGGATGTATAAAAAAGCGACGCGGGTAATTTTATCACCCGTGTCACTTGGGTGGAAATTGTTAAAAGAAAAAGAGATCAGAAAATAATTGCCGGTACATCTAATTTATCGAAGAAAATCAAGATCAAGCCAAAGGTTATAATAAAACAAACAACTAAGGAGTCATCTAAACATGTCACTAAATATCCAAGAAAGTATTACAGTGCTTTTGGCAGATGATCACCCCACGATGCTAGCCGGTATTCGTGCGACACTCGCTCAAGCTCCCGATCTAAAAATTGTCGGCGAAGCGCAAAATGGTATTGAAGTGCAACAAATGGTTGCCGAGCTCCGTCCGCAAATTCTACTGCTGGATTTAAGAATGCCCAATCTGGCTCCTGCCAAACTTGAAAAATGGGTACGCGAGAATTGTCCTGAGACGATCACATTGATATTAACTCAACACGACCGCGACACCTATCTCGCAAATATGCTGGATGCGGGAGCTGCAGGATATTTAAGCAAGGAAGCATCAGCAGAACAGTTAATTGGGGCCATCCGCCGCGCAGCAAAAGGAGAGATCCTTTTTGATGAAGCGCAACTAATCAGGGTAGATCAATGGCGCAAAGATGTGGGCGAAAAATTAAAGCAGTTGACCGACCGGGAACATGAAGTGCTCAAATTATTGGCAAAAGGGATAGATAGCCAGTCCATTGCAACTGATTTGGGTGTCACATCTAAAACGATAGGTTTTCATATAACAAACATATTATCGAAATTACATCTCAAATCCCGCCAGGAAGCGATGATTTGGGCATTGAAACATTTGTCTGACGACCTGGAATAATTCCCAGGTTAAAGACTGGTAGTTTTCCCAGTGTCAAAAGAAGGAAACGGACATAGAATTCTCCTTGTGTTAAAATCCAAATATTAGGAGAATAATATGCTGAAAAGAAAACTTAGTATTGGCTTTTTTATGGCTTTGGTACTTGCACTGGTTGCATCGCAAGTATCTGCCGGATCAATATTTTTCAACGTGATAGTTCCAAGGTTGGGTGGAAATACCAACACAAACGTCACAACAAAAAACACAACTACACAACAGTGGAATGTGACAAGCATCCAAGTTGGAAATGGCTACACAGTACAATTTCGCCCCTATAAGAGTTCCAATACAGCTATTGGCAGTTGGAATGTTGGAACCACGGGGGGAAGTATTACCGCAAACTATAGCCCTACACAGCCAGTTGGAACACTCATTTATCTCAAGATTAAAAACAATCTTTCTACAACAGTTGCTGTGCAAGTGAGCGGGTATTTCAACTCGAATTAGGGTTCCTGTAAGCCCGTTGTGTAGAGAAAGCTCCAAGCAAATCAAATTGACAGTATAAAGGCTGGTGATGATGCCTCTCAATGCATTATCACCAGCCTCACTGGTTATAATGGAACTGGAGACGGCATAAACCACATTATGTTTTTTTTTAAAGAATTCTTCCGTGCGATTTTTGGCAGGTCGTTCAGCGCGCCTCTCGTTGTCAGTTTAGCCTTGCTATTCTTGAGCTTGAGCCAGAGCTACCCTCTTGACCCCACACCACCACCTGGTTGGCATCCCTCTTATTTCAATGCTTATAATGCGTGGCGCGCAGCCATAGATGCTTTCGTGTTATTTGCGCCCCTCGCAGCAACCCTCCCTTATGCGGACTCCTATCTCAGGGATCGAGATCAGGGCTTTGCGCGCTATGCCCTTCTACGTATGACGCATAGACGCTACCTTGTTAGCAAATTCGTAATCAATGGGCTGGTCGGCGGATTGGCTGTGGCTTTACCCATGACTCTATTTTTCGGCTACACCTTTAGCTTCTACGCGCGCACCCTGCCGCCGTTAGCTTGGTCAGGTTATACAGAAGAGTGGATGCGGGCTATTGGCTTTCTCGGTGGGCTTTTCGTCCCACACCCAAACTTATACATTTTCGCCCGCATCATCCTCGGATTTCTATTCGGTTTTACTAGCGCTTCACTAGGAATGGCGGCTTCTCCTTTTGTTCGCAATCGTTACATTGTTCTCGCATTTCCACTTACCTTCTCTCTAATTTACAATTTTAGTTTCGCTTTTTTAGGGGTCCCTGCATGGTGGTTTGGCTATGTTTTGGCGCCTGACCTTGTATTAGACACAACTGCTACAACGACGTTAGTGCCATTGGGAATTATCTTTTCCTTAAGTACAGTAAGCATTTTTGGATTTATCAGGAAATACGATAACTATCAGTTGTACTAAAGAAACAAATCCTGTCTTATGAAATTGCAATCACCAAAATTAGTCCTCAATGTTCTTACAAGTCATTTTTTACCTGAGCGCGTGTTAAAGAATCGCTGGTTGGTATTGATCATTTTCATAACCATGCTGGTTTCGTACACAGCCTATGATACCTTAGCGTTAGCGCAGCAAATGGGCGCTCCTGCCAATGCCTGGGATGTTGTAGTGGGGGTATTGAATAACAGGCTGTCGATCCATCATGGATTAACTAACCTGTTAATTTATTTGGTTAGTGACATTGCCTTGTTTGGAGAATTAGACCAGCTTATCCTGCTAAGAATAGGCTACCGATGGCTGTGGTTCCAAATTCAAGCCATCTGCACTATCACAGCAGTAATCATCTATATGGCACTGATCGTTGTCATCATCTTTGGCGTCACAGTTATGACCACACCATGGAGCCTAGCATGGAGTTCAGCGGCAATGCCAATCATCAACCAGCAAGGGTTACCGGCCGAAGCCTTCCTAACGCTTCCACCATTGCCTACGGCGTTGTTCATGTTGACTCTTCTGGGAGTTGCGTGGATTGGGATCGGCGTTGTGGTGACTACCATTACAATGGCAACACAGAAAGCCATCTTCGGGTTTATGGCTGGTCTGGTTCTCAATTACAGTACACTAATAATCTGGCAGGCCGATATTCGCTCACCACTTTTAGACAAGCTTTGGTTTCACCAGCGAATGTTCTTATGGCAAAATGAATTGATGACAGACCCGTTTAACAGATTATTCATTCAATCAATGCTGTATTGGCTCGTATGGATCGCCATTAGCTTGACCGCTTTATGGAGTGTTTGCAGAAATATTAATATCATCGCTAAAGATTCAAACTAATGATTTACCTATGAACAGATATTCTGTATTATCACCGCTGCTTACGCGCTTTTGGAGATCACTCGTCAACCAGATGAGATGGCATTTCGCCTTCGTGACCCAACAGCGCGGTTGGCTTTTGATCGCCATAGCCTTTCATTTTCTTTCTGGGCTTCTCAACGGTAAGCAAATCTTGGAGATGAACTCATTATCCTCCTCGCAATTACCTCACATTGGTGATGGCCTCTTTCTAGCCTTCTCAGGTCCATCGCTAGGTAATGGTAACTTGATTATATTATTAGCTTGGCTGCTAAATAAGGTTTTCTTCATGATGCTAATCGGCGGCCTCGTAAATCGTCAATTAGGCGAACATGATTACGTGGTTATGCTTATGGTGAAATCACGCCGCATTTGGTGGCTTGGCATAATGACAACAATCATTATCACAGCCATTGGTTTTGTGAGCATAATAATCGTAGCGACTCTAGCAGGCATAGCTACTCAGTTAAGTTGGCATTCTCGTTTGAGTTCCTTTTTTTTTGAGCAAGGTATCTGGCAGGCCGCCTCCGCTATGACATTAGCGCAAATAACAATCATAATCTTTTGCCTAATAGTTTCTTCTTTGACAGTTGCAGGTTTCATTCAGACTCTCATTGCGCTACATACACACCGAACCATCTGGGGGATATTTACCGTCTTGACATTAGCACTAATTGCATGGATCATTGGGTTGGGGAACAATATACAAAGTTGGCAACAATGGTTACCGGAAGCACAGTCAATACTAAGCAGGCATTGGCCTTTTGAACCGCGACTACCCGATTTCACAATAAATATATCCTTGATCTATAACTTTGTATCTATTTTATCTTTGGCGCTAATCGGTTTTTTGCTATTACGCGCCTTTGACTTTCTTGGAGCACAGGATGACGATTAACAATATGAACAATAAACCAGTATTAATAACCACCTCAATCACTGCCGTCGCAGTAAAAGCAGCGTCGAAAAAACTCCGTGGTCACCAAGTGCTCAGTAATATTGAGCTTGTCGTAAATATCGGCGAAATTATAGGCATATACGGCCCAAATGGTTCTGGTAAAACCATGCTTTTACGTGTGATCAGCGGCTTGGTTCTGCCAGACGCAGGAACAGTAAGTGTTTTTGGCCAACATATTGGGCGTGACACTGAGTTTCCGCAAGGTCTCGGCGCATTGATCAATGGACCTGGATTCATTTTGGATCATGACGGCTTAAGCAATTTGGAGTTATTGGCATCTATCCGTAACCAAATTTCCAAGGTGGATATTCGAAAGGCAATTGAACTCGTCGGCCTAGATCCAAATGATCGTCGCCCAGTTAAAGCATACTCAACCGGCATGCGCCAAAGACTAGGTATCGCCCAGGCAATTATGGAGAATCCTAAACTTCTCTTATTGGATGAACCAACAAGCGCGCTTGACCCAGATGGTGCCAAACATATTCACGATTTACTCAGGGGATTACGTGATCAAGGTACTACTATCATTATAGTCAGTCATAACCAAACAGAAATTGGGTTTTTATGCAACCATATTTACAGGATGCAATCAGGGTCACTGTATGATGATGCACTCAACAGTCTATCAGATATCCAATCCTGACCGATTGATGGAAATACATTAGGCCATTTTTTCACACCTGTTGTCACGTCCCATTCGAAAAGACAGAAGATATTAATCAATACCAATCTTCACTATGCTCTTCGCCGCGCTTCTTCGGCCTCGGTGGCCCGACTGTGACCTTGTCAGAAACCGCAATTGCCAGGAAGCGATGATTTGGGCATTGAAACATTTGTCTGACGACCTGGAATAATTCCGAGGTTAAAGACTGGGAATTATTCCAGTGTCAAAAGAAGGAAGCAGGCATAGAATTCTCCTAGCAAGAATTAAATTTCAAACCAAGGAGAAAACTATGCTTCAAAGCAAAAAAGGAAGAGCGCTAATTGGATTGACGGCTATATTACTTTTTATTGCTGCAGCATTCTATACCACTGCAAGAGCACAAGTAGTGAATGCCGATGAAATTATAAAAATGGTTAATGACTGGAAAGCCATTAATCTAAAATATGGTCAATGGATACACGTTGTTTCTGCCATTACATCAGAAACTTCCAACGGGGTTATTTTGCCGGACGGACAACCAATGCTGTCATCGTACATTCAGGACGACTGGTTCTATATTAACAAAGATGGATTGGTAGAAAAAGGGGTTATTAGCATGAAAGACAATGGCGGAAATATTTTTCAGCAATCCGCTTATCAAAATAACATAATGATTAATTTTACATTCGGAGATCGGCAGGAAAATCAACAGCCCTACCCTCTTAACATTGATTTTGGGTTTGGAGATCGCATACTGAACGCTAAAAGTACAAGTATTGTGATCGAAAAATCAGATGGGGAAGTAAAAGGAAAATCAAGCGTCATATATTCATATATCGAGAAACTAAAACTCCCTACTCAACTCGGCGCTGAAAATGTTATTGTAGATGCGATAACCACAAAAGGATATTTTGATAAAGAGACTGGAGACTTCGTGCAAATTCAAACAATCTGGACTCTAGCAAATGGCAGAGAAGTTGTTTTTGAATCTACAGAAGTCATTAGTATTGACAGCTCTTTCGACGCTCCTGATGAAATACTGAAAGTCTTGGAGGCGGTAAAATGAAAATCAGAGTCTTTCTAACCGCAATAGCAACCGCCATAATACTCATTGCTAATTTTCAACCTGCATTGGCAGGGAGTTGGGTCTATCACTACTCAGCCATACAGGTACAAGCCACAAGTTACGGAGGAGGCGGAAAAAGGGTCTCAAAGATATCAAATGCACTATGGCTGGCGGAGATTTCAAGTATTACTACACCTGCAATAGCGATACCGGTTGGATGGACATACTGGACTTCAAGGGAAGTGTGTAACGGTTCTATTAAACAGCAAGCGATACACCCTGGAAGATCAGTGGTACAGACCTCAACTTATGATTACCAATACATGAACACAATGACATGTAGCAGCACAAGAAGCGGTCAAGTTTTAGGAAAGCACGAAGTTAAGGGATCCATATATATTTACCGAGATGACTGGACACAATCTGAATACATACCATAATAAAAGAATAAAAGGAAATAGCGCTGTAAGTTTTGTTAAACTTACAGCGCTATTTTTATCTATCCTAACTAATTTTTATAGTCAAATCACAATTTATTCTTCCTGACTGTCATCCCGCGCATGTTTCTTCGGGCGCGGCGGCTCAACTGTGACCTTGTCAGAAAGCGCAATTGCCAAGACATCATCCATGTGTTTGATGGGGATGATCTTCAATTCAGATCTGGCGGTCTTGGGAAGTTCCACCAGATCCTTCATATTCTTTTCTGGAAGAAGCACGGTCTTCAAGCCTGCGCGATGCGCGGCGAGGACTTTCTCGCGAACGCCGCCAATCGGGAGCACGCGTCCGCGCAGGGTGATCTCGCCGGTCATGCCCACGTGACGCAGCACAGCCCGCCCTGTCAACGCGGAGATGATGGCTGTCGCCATGGTAATTCCAGCCGAAGGGCCATCCTTGGGAATTCCGCCTTCGGGCATGTGGATGTGAATATCCAGCCGCTCAAAGGCCTCCAATTCGATGTTCAACGCCGCAGCACGTGACTTGATATATGTCAGCGCGGCCTGAGCAGACTCCTGCATCACCTCGCCCATCTGACCGGTCATCTGCATACTGCCTTTGCCTTCGAGGATCGCAACTTCAACAGACATGATCTCGCCGCCCGTTTCGGTCCACGCGAGGCTGGTGGCCACACCCACTTCATCGGTGCGCTCCGCTTCGGATTGAAAGACTTGCTGCGGGCCAAGTAATTTTTCGATCATGTCGGGCGCGATGGAAACAGGGTACTTCTTCCCCTCCGCTTTCAGGCGCGCCACCTTGCGGCTCACACGTCCGATCTCGCGCTCCAGATTACGCACGCCTGCTTCATATGTATATTCGCGGATGATGCGCTGAAGCGCGGCAGTCTCAAACACGAGACCAAGATTGTCGATTCCATTTTCTTCGATCTGGCGCGGAATGAGATAGCGGTTCGCGATTTCCATCTTTTCTTCTTCGATATATCCGGGGAACTCAATGACTTCCATACGGTCCAACAATGGCAGCGGAATGTTTCCCAGCGAATTGGCCGTGGTCACGAACATCACCTTTGAAAGATCAAATGGCAGTTCGAGGTAATGGTCGCTAAAGGAATGATTCTGCTCAGGGTCGAGCACCTCAAGCATGGCCGAGGCAGGATCGCCCCTAAAGTCAGAATACAACTTGTCGATCTCATCCAGCATAAACAGCGGATTCGCTGTGCCCGCGCGCTTCATCGTTTGAAGAATGCGTCCGGGCAATGCGCCGATGTATGTGCGGCGATGTCCGCGGATTTCAGCTTCGTCGCGCACGCCGCCGAGAGAGACGCGTACGAATTTGCGTCCCAACGCATCCGCGATGGAGCGGCCCAGTGAAGTCTTGCCAACTCCGGGCGGCCCGACAAAACAAAGAATCGGCTGGCGTTCCTTCTTCGGTTTGAGCGAGCGCACCGCAATATATTCGAGGATTCTTTCCTTGGCTTTCTTCAAGCCGTAATGATCGCGTTCCAATATCTTCGCGGCATTCTTCACATCCAAATTATCGGGCGTGGAATTGCTCCAGGGCAGGTCAACAATCCAATCAATATACGTGCGGATCATCCCCACTTCAGGAGACATCGGCGGCATTTGATTCAAGCGCTCCAATTCTTTCAACGCAACAGCTTTTGCTTCTTCTGGAAGATTGGCGGCATCCACTTTTTTCTTTAGATCAGAAGCATCGCGCGTGAAGATATCGCCTTCACCCAATTCGGTCTGGATCTGCTTCATCTGTTCGCGCAAATAAAACTCGCGTTGACTCTTATCCACTTCATTCTGCACGCGTGAATGGATTTCATCTTCCAATTCAAGCACATCCACTTCCTGCGCCAATAAATTATTCAACATTCCCAGTCGCGCCTTGGGGTCAAGGATCATCAACAAGCGCAGTTTCGATTCGTATGAGAACGAAAGCGAGGTGGAGATCATATCGGAAAGCCAGCCCGGTTCCGAAATATTCAAAGCAAACAAATGTGCTTCTTCGGGAATGGAGCGATCCAATTGCACACAGCGCTCGAACAGACTCAACGCCGAACGCATTAAGGCTTGAGTTTGCCTGTCTGCAACCTGCGGTTCATTGATCACACGCGCGCGCACTTTTAGATAAGGCTTCGTGCGGATGAACTCCACGATCTCGACACGCTTGCGTCCCTGCACCAGCGCGGAACGAGAACCGTCGGGCATGCTCAGCAAACGTCCAACCGCCATCTCAACGCCGATCGGCAAAAAGTCATCCACGTTGGGTTCATCCAACTCGGAATCTTTTTGCGTGAGTCCGATCACGGTTTGTTCCTTGCGCTGCGCTTCCTGGACAGCAAGCAATGAAGCTTCGCGCCCAACAAAAATCGGCGAGACCATGCGCGGGAAAATGACCATATCGCGCAATGGCAGCACCACGGCCTCGATCAGCCCGTCAGCGTTGGGCTCCATATTCGGAACACGATACAGCTCCTCGGTCCGCTGTGACAGCGTGAGGTCAAAATTATCTTCTTCTTCGTTCCAATCAGATTGATGATTCATTTAATATTTTTCCATGCAGACATGACTTCCGCTGTGACAAACATGCTCCCGGCGGATAAGACAATGCTACCATCTTTTGATGACAATTCCAGCGCCCGCACCAATGCGGATTCGACAGGAGTGACCGCTTCCGACTCAACCCCGGCTTGCTCAGCCAACTGTTGAATTTTCTCCACTTCAAGTGCACGCGGATGATCGGCGCGTGTGATAATAATTTTCTCGATCTTCGATTTCAACTCCGAAAACATGCCGGGGATATTTTTATCTTCCGACGCACCAAAGATCAGATAAACTTTTTTACCGGGGAAATAAGTTTCGAGGGTTTCACTCAACTTTGAGAAAGAATCCTGATTGTGCGCCGAGTCAAAGATCACAGGCGGTTCACGCCGCGCAATCTCAAAGCGGGCGCGCCATTGTACTTGAGAAAAGCCTTTTTGTATCTCTTCGTCCGTGATCGGAATTCCGCTGACTTTCAAGGCGGTATAAGCGGTAGCGGCGTTTTCTACTTGATGACTCCCCAACAAAGGAATTTGCAATTTGACCATAGACCGTGGACCGTAGACCGACCGACCTTCGACTTTTGACTTTTGACCGCCACCCACCGTCCACCGTCCACCGTCCACCGTCAGTCTTTGCCCATCCAAAGATGACTCGATCAACTCAAACTTTACATCGCGCCCCACCAAAGTTAACTCAGCATCCTTTAGTTTGGCTACACGCTCCAAAACTTCGAGAGCCTCATCTTTTTGCGGAGATGAAACCACGGGCACACCATCCTTGATGATGCCAGCCTTCTCGCCCGCGATCAATGTCAGTGTATTTCCAAGCACGGCGGTATGGTCATACGAAAGTGACGTGATGACCGAAACTTTCGGCGTAACAATATTGGTCGCATCCAGCCGCCCGCCGAGCCCCACTTCAAACACTGCCGCATTGACACCATATTTTCCAAATGCCAGAAATGCTAAGGCGGTGGTAATTTCAAACGTAGTCAAAAACGGAACACGCGCCACGGCGGGTTTTATCTCTTCCACCAACTCGATCAACTGCTCATGAGAGATCGGCGCGCTGTTAATTTGAATTCTCTCTGTGTAATCCAATAAATGCGGTGATGTGTACAATCCAACCTTATATCCAGCCGCCTGCAACCCTGCCGCACACAACGCGGAAGTGGAGCCCTTGCCCTTCGTCCCCGCCACGTGGATGATGGGGTACTTATTCTGCGGGTTGCCCAACGACTCCATCAACACGAACATACGGTCAAGGTTGAAGTCCGCCTTGGCAAGTTCGGAGGAATGTTTCAGGCTATAATCCACGAAGGAATAGAGGTAATCGAGGGCTTTGTTGTAGGCAGTTTCGGTATCCATGCGCGGGATTGTAAAGCGTAATCTGTAATTCGTAAACTTGAAAATAAAATGAAACATGGGCGGACTGAAGTCCGCAATCCAAATCGTAAATCCAAAATCAGAAATCTAAAATCAAAAATGATAGCCACTCTCACCATTCACCTGCACCTACCCACTTGCGCTTCCCTCAAAGAAAAGCGCGGACGGATCAAGCCGCTTATTTCACGTTTGCATCGCGAGTTCAATGTCTCTGTGGCGGAGATGGATTTGCAGGATATGTGGCAGGAGGCGGTGATCGCCTGTGCAATGGTGAATTCCGACGCGGTGACTTTGCGACAGTCCCTGCAAAGTGTGGCAAAATGGGTGGAAGCAAACTGGGAAGACGGCCAGATCATTGATGAGAAGATAGAGATAATTTGATGTCGTTGCGAGACACCACTCTTCCGTCGAAGCAACCTTCCAGTAATTGGGAGGCTGTTTCGGGAAAACCATCCCTCGCAGCGACATATAAATATAAGGAGAAAATATGGATTTAGGCTTGAAGAACAAACGCGCACTCGTCACCGGCTCGTCACGCGGACTTGGTTATGCGACTGCGCTGGTATTGGCAAAGGAAGGCTGCAAGGTTGCCATCAATGGGCGGGATGAGGCGAAGATCAAGGCTGTTGCGGAAAAGATGAGCAAGGAATCAGGCGCTCAGGTGATTGGCCTAGCAGGAGATGTAAGTCAAACAGATGTTCCTGAAAAATTAATTCATCAAACCGTGGATGCGTTTGGCGATTTGGATATTCTCATCACCAACGCGGGCGGACCTCCGCCTGGGTCAATTGATTCACTTGATGAAGCCGCGTGGCAAAAAGGTGTGGACTTGTGCTTGATGCTGCATGTGCGTCTCATCAAAGCCGCGCTTCCTTATTTGAGAAAATCTGATTCAGCGAGCGTGCTGACGGTTACATCCATGTCTGTCAAACAACCGATCGCGAATTTGCTTTTATCGAACAGTGTCCGCATGGCGACGATTGGATTGACCAAATCACTCGCGCTCGAACTCGGCAGGGAAGGAATTCGATTCAATTCCATATTGCCAGGCTGGACGGAGACGGAACGTGTCACAGAGTTGATGACTGCCCGCGCAACAGCGAACAGTTCAACGGTCGAGGAAGAGACGCGCAAGCAGTCGGAGCAGAGTCCGCTTGGGAGGCTGGGTCAGCCCGAAGAGTTCGCGAATGCCGCGGCGTTCCTTGTCTCCCCCGCCGCGTCTTATATCACTGGCGTCATGTTGAATGTGGATGGCGGGATGTATAAGGGCACGATTTGATTTACGATTTTTGATTTTCGATTGGAGAAACCATGAACGAACAAAATGAAAAGATTTGCCTGAGCTGCGACCGCACAGATGGACAAGTTCCATTGCTGCATTTGACATTCAAGGATGAAACAAAATATATTTGCGCCCAATGTTTGCCTGTGCTGATCCACAAGACTCACACACTTGCAGAAAAATTACCAGGCATTGAGATCATCTCAGACAAGGCGGATTAATTTTCTATCAAGGAATATAAATGAATAAACTCTCGCGTCTTACCCGTAACTCACTGATCATCGCGTTCTTTTTCTTAATAGATAAAGTTCTCGCCTTCGTGCGCACAGGGATCATCTCGCGCCAATATTCAGATTCAGTGCATTTGCTGGATACGTTCAACGCCGCGAATAATTTACCCGATGTGCTGTTCGCGCTTATCTCTGGCGGCGCTCTGGCAATGGCGTTCATTCCGCTGCTGACGGAGTACCTCACTACCAAAGACCGCGCCGCCGCATGGGATTTATTTTCACGCGTGGCGAATGTCGCGTTTCTGGTGACAGGCTCATTCGCGATTCTGATCGCCATTTTCGCCCAGCCTATTGTGGATGCGAAACTTGGCATCGCGCCGGGCTTTGATCTGGAACAACGCACTCTGCTTGCGGAATTGATGCGCTTGAATTTGATCGGCACAGTCATCTTTTCGATCAGCGGATTGGTGATGGCATCTCTGCAGGCGAATCAACATTTTATTTTTCCTGCCATGGCGCCCAGCATGTACAACATCGGGCAGATCTTCGGCGCGATCTTTCTTGTGCCGCGTTATGGCGTTCAGGGATTGGTGTACGGTGTCATCATCGGCGCGGCAATGCACTTGCTGATCCAAGTGCCGATGCTTTTTAAGTTTGGCTTCCGCTGGACTCCATCACTAAATCTACGTCACACAGGTTTGATCGAAGCACTAAAATTAATGGCGCCGCGTTTGTTGACCATGGGCGGGATTCAAATCATTGTTTTGGCGCGCGATAATTTGGCCTCGCGGCTCGATCAGGTCGGCGCGGTCACTTCGTTGACTTACGGCTGGATGATCATGCAAGTGCCTGAGACAATTCTTGGGACTGCCATTGCCACCGCGATGTTGCCTGCGCTTTCAGAACTCGCGGCACGCGGCGACTGGGCAGGGTTCCGTTCAACGATAGAACGCGCCCTGCGGGTTTTGATCTCACTAACTATTCCAATAGCAGCGGTCATGGCTGGCGGGATTCATCCGCTGGTGCGCGGGGTTTTCGGATTCGATGAAGCAACATCCACATTGATCACGTGGACGACCCGCGCCTATTTGATGACGTTGACAGGCTTCACCATCCACGAGATCGCGGCGCGTGCTTTCTATGCGCGCAAGGAACCGATGTTTCCGCTATATGCGGTGGTTTTACGACTTGCCATGTTCCTCGGAATCGGTTTTATCGGATTGACATTCTTCAAGGAAGTCGGCGCGCCGATCATTGCGTTTGCGGAGATCGCTTTACTAATAGAAGCCATCATCCTTTTCGGGTGGTTATCCAAACGTACGCATGAACCGATCCATGTGGGCAACTCGGTCTTCAAAGGGTTGGTAGCTGCGCTCATCGGAGGCGTATCAGCATACGGCATCGCGGTTTACGCGCCGGGCGGCGCAATCTCCACCGCTTTGCTGGGAATGGTCATCGGCGGAGTCATCTCGCTGGCAATCGTCTGGTCGGATGCGAAACAAATATTTAATTTGTAAAGGAGACCCTAAAGGTTTGACAAACCTTTAGGGTCTGTTAAGAAAATTTTTCACCAATTCAAAGGGAAGTATAATTACCAGCATGTCAGAACAATTTGAAAACACACAACCACAAAAACCAGTTGAGGTGGACGATACTCAACCAATCAAGCCGATCAAGAAATCACCCCGCTGGCGTTCCATTCTTATCAGCATTTTGGGATTCCTGCTGTTGGTTGGTCTGGGCGCCTTTAGCGGATATTCCTCTGGAATTAATCAGCGCGTACAGGCGGAAGAGGCCATCACCTCACAGCAGCTCTCCGAGCAATATTCATTCGCACTGGTGGATATTGAATTTGGCCGCTACGACAACGCAAAACAACGCCTTGAATATATCATTTCAAAAAACTCAGGCTTCCCCGGCGCCCAGCAAAAACTCACCGAAGTGCTGGTCTTGAGTTCCATTCCCACCAGCACGCCGGTGCCCACACTTACTTCCACGCCAGATTTCAGCGGAGCCGAGAGCGCCTTCCAACGCGCACAGCAATTAATTCAGGCACAGGATTGGCCCGGTGCGTTAGGCGCGCTGGATACCATCCGCAAACTTGATCCCACTTACAATACCGCGCAAGTGGACGGCATGTATTATTTCGCCCTGCGCAATTATGGCTACGACCTCATCACCAAGGAAGGCAACCTCGAAGGCGGCATCTATCACCTGACGCTCGCAGAACGCTTCGGCCCGCTGGACAATACAGCCGTCGGACTGCGTGAAGGCGCGCGCATGTATATCACCGGGGCAAGCTTCTGGGAATTGGATTGGCAGCAGGCTGTCAATTATTTCTCGCAAGTTGGGGTGGGCTGGCCGTCTCTTTGGGATGGAACCATGAGCGCATCACAGCGTTTGCATTTTGCCTACATGCGCCTTGGCGATGAATTCTTTCTACGCAATGAATATTGCGCCGCATATGAACAATATGCGAATGCATTGACCATTGGTAATTTGGATTCAATTTCTGATGGAAATGCTGAAGAGTCTTTCATTCAGTGTTATCCTCCCACGGCCACACTGGAAATTATTATCCCAACGGCTACAATCGACCCGGCCTTGCTCGCTACTCCGACTGAAACACCAATAGCACCCACACCCTGATCATGTCCACACCTCCTTCCTGGGTGATGGCGATCTTCTTCTGGCTGCACATGCTGGCGACAGTCACATGGATCGGAAGCCTCGCCGCCATTAATCTGCTCGTTCTGCCCGCCTCAAATCGGACCTTGAAACTGGCCGACCAGCTCAGCTTTATCTCCGCCCTTCAAAAGAGACTTGAACCGCTGGCATGGTTCAGCATGGGTTTACTGGTGGTAACAGGCCTTTTCCAAATGAGCGCGAACCCGCATTATGATGGATTCCTCTCCACCAGCACACAATGGTCACTGGCGATTCTCATCAAACATGGTTTGGCGGCCGTCATGGCTGTGGTCAGCGCCATCCAAACATGGGAAGTCCTGCCTGCCATTCATCGCACATTGATGAAAAAAGAAAACGCCAAGCCCGATGAACTTGCCAAACTACAAAGACGCGAGACAATTTTATTGAGAGTGAATTTACTGCTTTCCGCGTTAATATTAGGCGCGACAGCATTTGCAAGAGCCGCGTTATAAACAAAGAAGCCGCTACACTAAAAAGTAGCGGCTTCTTTGTTTAATTACCCAAGTGTAAAATCGGGAGATTTTACATTCCAAATCTTGTTACAGTTTTATCAATGGCTGAGTCAGCACACCAGTCAAGTCATATGCCATTGCGCCGGTAATTTTCACAGGGACAATATCTCCCACATTGGCCTTTCCTTCAATTAAGACCATACCGTCAATTTCTGGGGCGTCGCGGTAGGAACGGCCGATGGATATGCCATTGTCAAATCCCTCAACCAACACATCAAGAGTTTTGCCAACGTAGGATTGATTCACCTGCAATGAGATGGGCTGCTGTAACTCCATCAGATGCTCGAATCTTTCCTGTTTAACAGGAGCAGGCACGGGGTCGCCCAGAGGCGCGGATGTTGTCCCAGGTTCAAATGAAAACTGGAATGCTCCCACCCGGTCAAAGCGGATCTCATTCACAAAATCATACAGCGCTTGATATTCTTCATCTGTCTCACCGGGATACCCAACAATGAACGTGGTGCGAATGGATAACTCAGGGATCGTTGCGCGCATCTTCGCAAGCGTCTTATGCACCCAGTCAATATTGGACGGGCGCTTCATACGATATAAAGTTTTGGGATGTGCATGTTGAAGCGGCATATCGAGATATGGCAAAATTTGTTTGCGAGTGGCCATCACTTCAATGAGACGGTCAGTCACGTAGCCGGGGTACGAATACATGATCCGAATCCAATCCATATCTGGAACTGAATCGGTTAATTGCTCAAGCAAAATGGCGAGACCGTCTTTCATGCCAAGGTCGTGACCGTAATCGGTTGTATCCTGCGCAATGAGCACAAGTTCGCGCACACCCGCGTCGCGCAATGTCTGCGCTTCATGAATGATCGATTCAACGGGACGTGAAACCGCTGTGCCTTTGATCAACGGAATGGCACAGAACGCGCACGGGCGGCGGCAGCCATCCGCTACTTTGATATAAGCGCTCGCGCCAGCCACGCTGACTCGCAAGGCATCATTTTCATCCGAACCAACTGTCGCGGCTTCAGGTAAATGATAGACAGGCTCGGGACGCGGGCCTTTGCGAACTTCATTCACGACTTGAACAATATCCATCCAGCGGCGCGTGCCGAGAATGCCATCGATGCCCTGAACTTTTTGCGCAACTTCCACGCCGTAGCGTTGAGTCAAACATCCCGCCGCGATCAACACCTGTCCTTTGCGCTTGGCCTGTGCAAGCTCCCTCAGCACGCGGTAGGATTCTTCTTTTGCAGGGCCAATAAATCCGCAGGTGTTCACGATCAACACAGCGGCTTTGTCCGGATCGTCCATGGAACGATAGCCGTCACGTAAAAGCAACTGTGCCATCGAATCAGAATCGACTGTATTTTTTGCGCAACCGAGGGATACTAAATGGAATGTATTTTTTGTCACGTTATTTTCCTAAAATTGTAGCTACTTGTAGGTCACGCTTACAGCGTGACCATTCCAATAAAATTTATTATCACGATTATATCGTCACGTTATAAACGTGACCTACCCACCCGCCGGAAGTGTAACAGACGGCGTAATGGTCGGTGTGGAGGTTGGCGTGGGAGTAT
This sequence comes from Anaerolineales bacterium, assembly GCA_013140605.1. Lineage (GTDB taxonomy): Bacteria > Chloroflexota > Anaerolineae > Anaerolineales > Villigracilaceae > Villigracilis. The sequence goes on along the minus strand of JABFSL010000122.1, from coordinate 11,473 downwards.
CCGTCACTGGCGGAGTATTGGTCGGCGTCGGCGGGATCGTCGCAGTGGGAGTCACAATACCGGAGATCAAATACACACGCGTGATCACTTCACCGACAGTACCCATCAAACCAAGATCGGTATTATTGTATGTGACTCTTAGCGCAGCGCCGTTCCCAGTCAGGATCACCACTTGATTCTCTGCTTCAAACACCTTGGTCTCACGCGGTGAAAGGCGTCCTTCAAAAGCCAAATCCCCATCCACCGAGATACGCACGAAGACACGCTCCACGGCAAAGACACTCACAACCACATTTGCAGTCACACCCGGCGTTGGCGGAGTCACCAATGGATCCAATGTCGCAGTGCTTACAACTGCCGCGGGGTTTTCTTCCACAGGCGCGAATGTTGATTGCAGTGAAGGCGTCGGCAAAGGCGTATTGCCAAGCACATTCAAGATCGGAAGCGCCGTGGCCCGGGCATCTTGATCCTGCGAATTTACCACACGTCCCACACCCCAGATCGCAAGGCCCGCCAGAATCACGATCATCGCAACGCCAAAGACCAGATCACCTGCAATAAAACTCCGCAGGAGCGGCATGGAAGTTTTCACTTCGGTCTGTATCTTCTCACGCGGCGTTTCAGAATATTTCTCATAACGCCGCGCCTGCAAACCATCGGCAAAACGCAGCAGAATGGTATCCACATCAAGATCAAGGAAGGTCGCATAGTTCGCCAGCATCCCGCGTGTTTGCACAGGCGACGGTAATTTATCGTACGCGCCGTCTTCCAAAGCCTTCAAGAACACTGCCCGCAGTTTCGTATGGCGTTCCACTTCATCCAACGTCAAACTGAGCATCTCACGCCGCGCGAGTAATTGCGCGCCGATCTCCACGAAAATAACATCCGCAGGCTGTGACGGAATGGATTGCTGAATAATCGGCTCAACAACAGGCGCAATCTCTTCGACTGGTTTGGGTTCTTCTTTTTTAATTCGGGATCGGAACAATGACTCAAACTTTGAGAGCAGACCTGGCTTCGCTTCTTCCTTAACTGAAAGCTGGTCAACCTCAACGGGCAGACTCTGCTCTTCGGCTTTGATCTCCGTCACCTCGGCTTCCACAACAGGTTCAGCGGGGTCGGTGGATTCAACCTCAAGCGCGGTGTCCTGAGCCTGTCGAAGGGCTGACTCTGCTTTCGGACGGCGACCAAGCCAACGCGTCCAAAAAGGAAGCGCGGATTTTTCATCCTCTTTAATTAATGGCGGAATCTCCGTCTCAACCAGATTCACTTGCGGCAAAGGCCCGCTGACTTCCACTGGCTGAGCATTCCTTTGGATCTCCGCGATCATCTCATCAATATTGAGTTCAAGATATTCCGCGTAATTACGCAAAAATCCACGCCCCTGCGCGGCTGACGGCATGACAGAGTAATCATCCGACTCCAACGCCTGTAAAAAGACAGTGCGGATGCGCGTGGCCTCCGACGCTTTTTCAAGCGTAAGATAGCGTGCTTCGCGTTCCTGCTTTAAGCGTTGACCTATGGATTCGGACATGGGAATATTGTACTGCCCTTCGTATTAATTTCTAAATCTCCAAGCGCCGAGATATATACAAAAAATTAAGTTTTGGCCTGGGAGTCTATGCAGCATTCTATATTACAAACATCACCGACTTTCGCCGGTGATGTGATTTTGTTTTATTCGGCTGTGGCAGCGGCGGGTTCTTCAGTCGCGGCTTCTTCTTTTGCCTTGCGGCTGCTTTTCTTCGGCTTTTCAGCTTCGGCTGGCTCTGCGGAGCCTTCAGCGGTTTCACCTTCACGATAGACAATGATCTTGATCTCGGGCACCAAATCCATAGTCAGGCGGATGTGTGCGGTGAATTCACCCAGCGCGCGGATGGGTTGAATATCCACCTGCTGACGTTTCACTTCAAAGCGCACCTGCTCGGTAAGCGCGGTGGCAATATCCTGTGTAGTGATGGAACCGTAGAGTTTACCGGTGTCGCCTGCTTTGGCGGGGAACGAGAGAGTCACAGCTTTGATCTGCTCGGCGAGACCTGAAAGTTCATTATTCTGCGAAGCGCGGCGGATCTCAGCCTGAGCCTTGATCTTCAGGATCTGCTTCAGAGCACCTTCAGTGGCGAGCACGGCAAATCCCTGAGGGATTAGGAAGTTGCGGCCAAAGCCATCAGCTACTTTTTTGATATCCCCCGCGCGGCCAAGTTTGTATACATCTTTTACAAGCAATACTTTCATTTTATAAGCCCTTTCTAACGTGTGGAGTCAAGACGAAGGGTACTACGTCCTGCGGGCGCAGATTGTACCACAAAGAAACCCTTTCTTGCCAACATCGGAAAATGCGATTAAGATAAGGTCATGCCAAACATTCAGATCAACTTTCGGCGTGTCGCGATATTTGCGGGCATCTTTATTTTATTCCTACTGGTGATCGAATTCAATTCGCGACTTGAAGAATTGAATCAACTGAACGAACAGCGCGATGAAGTCCGGGCGATTGCGACCCAAAGTATGCAGACCCAAATGGCGCAGCAAACACAAGTGGCTTACGCCGCATCCACCGCGGCAGTGGAAGAGTGGGCGCGCACCGAAGGTCACTATGTAATGGAAGGCGATCAGGCGGTCATCCCCGTCGGGCAGCCGGGCAGTGAACCAGTGATCGTATCCACCCCAGTCCCCGCTCCCACACCCATGCAAAATTGGGAAGTCTGGTGGAATTTGTTTTTCGATGAATAACCAGGAAAAGTTGTAAATATCACCCGCAGATTATCTTTGAGATTACAATACAAGGAAGATACTGCGGGATTTTTTATAGTTACTTTAAAGGTATCAATTGCAATGAAATATATACATCTTTATCGTAAGCACTATTGGATAATGAATATAAGGCTGCCCGCTCTTTCAGGTGACTTGTAACACGTTCCAAAAATCCTTTAGGGATCCAATTGAATATATATCCTGGCTCACTTCCTTTTGCCCTGCCTCTATTGGCTATTGCCGGTCTTACTGCGGGAATATCCATTTATGCATTCAGGCACCAGAGACAACCGGGCGCGATCATCTTTGGCTGGTTGACAGCCGCAATGACCGCCTGGAATTTTTTTTATATTTTCGAACTCATCGCCCCCACCCTGTCTGGCAAGATCCTTGCGGGGAAATTGGAATATATTGGCATTACAGCAACACCAGTTCTCTGGCTTATATTTGCATTGAATTATACCGGTCACCTAGACTGGTTGACTCCAATCAAACGCAATGCGCTGTTTGCGCTTCCCACCTTGACCTTTGGCCTAACTCTGACCAACGAATTACATCATTTAATCTACATAGGAACAGGACTCGACCCACAAGGCTATCCAACTCTGATTATCCTGGAGTATGGCATTTGGTTTTGGGTGCATGTGGCATTTTCCTACAGCCTTATTATTGCCGGGGTGGTGCTATATCTTATTGCCTATTTTCAAACGCAACGCATCTTCAGGCAGCAGATGATCGTAATGGTATTTGGCTCCATCGTGCCGCTGTCTGTAAATGCTGCCAGGCTGTTCACTCCCATCCCCCTGCATGGCTTTGACCTGACACCTTTTACCTTTGCCTTTTCGGGCATTTTATTATCGATCGGACTTTTTCGATTCAATCTGATCGATATGCTCCCCATCGCCGCGCCGTTGGTTATGGATAATCTACGCGATGCCGTCATTGTAGTGGATGCCCACAAGCGAATTGTGAATATAAATTCCGCCGCCCGCATCTGGCTAAATATAGTCGATGATGTGATTGGCCGTGACGCGTGCAAAGAGTTGACATTACTCGAACCCGTTTGGGAAAAATGCAAGGCAGATGCGCCGTCGATCCTTCTCGACTTCGGCGAAGGGGACCAGCATCGCTGGTTTGATATTGCCATCTCTTCCATGCAGGACGCAAAGAAAAATTTAATAGGATGTGTAATTATCGCGCGTGATACCACCCGCGAACAGGAATTGCTGGCTTCGCAGCGCCGTTATACACACCAGATGGAAATTCTCAACTCCATTACAGTCGCATCCCTCGAAACCAGTTCTTTTCCTGAAATGCTCCAGATATTGGCAGATCGTCTCGGCGAACTCCTGGAGGCGGATGGAGCGTTTCTTACACTCTGGGATGAAATGGAGAAAAAGGCCATTCCAGCCGCGGCTTACGGTGAATTACGCGAAACCTATCCAACAATAAAGTTCTCACCCGGCGAGAAGACTTTAACTGAATCCGTTCTGAGCGCAGGTCACACCCTGGCAATAAATGATGTATTCAATTCCCCACATATGAGTCCAAAGATCGCGGCGCGCTTTCCAAGCCGTTCCATTCTGGCCCTGCCATTGATATCGCACGAGAAAAAATTAGGCGCGGCGCTGATTTCCTTCAACCAGCATCATCCCTTTACCGAACAGGAAATTGCCATCGGCGAACAGGCCGCCGCTCAAATCGCGGTGGCATTGAGCAAATCCCAATTGCTTGATTCCATTTCACATCGGATTGTGCAGTTGGGTCTGCTTGATGTAGTCAGCAGGCAAATGACCGAAAGCCTTGATGAAAAGGAAATATTCGAGCGGACTGTCCAAGCCATCGTCAGCGTTTTTGGTTATGAAGAAGCGGCAATTTTACAGCCCATTGGGAATGAACTGGAATTGATCGCGGTCGGGGGCACAGTGAATATGGGCTTTAGGCCGGGCTTTCGTCAAAATGTGGGCCAGGGGATCGTGGGTCATGTGGCTGAAACCCAGCGTTATCACTATGCAAGCGACATCACCAATGATCCATATTATTACCATCCTGACAAACTTGGAGTCGGCTCAGCCCTTGGGACTCCGATACTATATGGGTCACAACTACTCGGAGTAATCTATATCCAGAGCGGACTCTCAAACCCCATTTTCCAGGAAGATATATTAACCATGCAAACCCTGGCCAGTCATCTTGCCATTTCAATCCAGAAGGCTCGCATATACGCCGAAGCGCGTGACAACCTAACCAGTATGACTACGTTGCAATCTGTCACTGAAACTGTCACTTCCTCATTGGAACTCGATAACATTTTCAAGACCGTGGTGCAATTATTGAAGGAAACCTATGGCTACACCTACGTTAGCATCTATATGTTGGAAGATTCGATCCTGCGATTTGGCGCTCAAGCCGGTTACCCGGAAGAACTGATCATTTATGAAATCCCGATCAACATGGGAATCACCGGAAGAACTGTCCGCACGAAACAGGTTCAATTTATACCAAACGTCAAAAGCGACCCAACTTTTTTAGTAGCATCCTACGAAGTGGAAAGTGAAATCTGTGTACCATTGCTAAAGAATGATAATGTACTGGGTGTGCTTAATATCGAATCGACAACCAGCCGCCCGCTCACGGAAAAAGATATAGCACTACTGACATCCTTCGCCAGCCCCGTTGCAATGGCAATTGACAACGCCCGCTTGCACGCCAAAATCACCTCGTTTGCGCTCACCGACGGCATGACCGGGCTTTTCAACCGCCGCGCCTTCGATCAGATATTTGAGACCGAAATAGCCCGCGCCGCACGCTACGAACATTTGCTCTCCCTGATTATTATTGACATGGATTCTTTCAAGGAATACAACGATTCATACGGGCATCCTGCCGGGGATGAACGCATCAAGGCAATTGCCGGCATCCTGCTCGAAGACGTGCGCAATCCCGATATTGCCGCCCGTTATGGCGGGGAAGAATTCGCCATTATTCTGCCTCATACCACCAAAGCAGGCGCAATCATGTTGGCAGAAAGATTGCGGGAATCCGCGGAGGCACAATCACCTGAAAAAAACACCCCTGGCGCAGTCAGTTCAGGGTACACCATCAGCCTCGGCGTGGCATCTTTTCCTGAAGATGGAACAACTTCGGAAGAAATATTACTTGCCGCAGATAACGCCGAATTGACCGCCAAGCGCCTCGGAAAAAACCGCGTGTACGCCGCTAAAACATCGGAAAACCTTCCCAGTGAATAGACTTGATCTCTTCCCGTATACAACCAAAATAAGAAATAATTCCCTGACAATCGCCGGGTATTCTCTTGCCGCTCTTGCAGACTTGTATGGAACTCCCCTCTATCTTTATGACCGCGCCACAATGGATAATGCGGCAGCGGAATATAAATCCGCGCTCGCTTCGCACTACCCTTCGACACGCTCAGGGCAACGCCCGATGCCTGCTTCTGTTACCTATGCAGGGAAGGCCTTTTTGAATACCGCCATCGCGCAATGGACTCAATTTCACAATTTATTCGTGGATTGCACAGGCGAAGGCGAGATCGCCATTGCTCTGGCGGGCGGTGTGCCGCGTGAACACATCCTTGTGCATGGCGTAAACAAATCCATTGCAGATTTAAAATCCGCGATCCAAAATGCGGGTACGATTGTTGTAGATAATCTTACAGAGTTAAAAAACGTAGTAACGACTTCAGTCGTTGAAGGCAATGCGACTAAAGTCGCAACTACATTACCCGATCTGTGGCTTCGCTTATTACCCGGCCTTGCAGTTGAAACCCATCACGCGCACACGCAGACCGGTCAACACGACAGCAAGTTTGGCATGACGCGTGATGAAGTTTTGGAAGCCGCGGAGTTTTGTAAAAGACATAACCTGCCATTGAATGGAATCCATTTTCATCAAGGTTCGAATTTTCGCGACGCGAGTCCCTTGCATGACGCGATTGAATTGGGATTGGATATTGCAAAGGAAATTGGTTTCGAGAGCGAGTGGCATTTTAGCCCCGGCGGCGGATGGGGCGTGGCGTATCACGAGGATGAACTTCCACAGCCAGATACGAATGCATATGTGAGTGTGATCGCAGAGAGTGTGATCAATGGCTGTAAGAATCGTGGACTGGCTCTCCCCCATTTGCATTTGGAGCCGGGACGCAGTTTGGTGGCGCGGGCGGGTGTGGCGGTTTATCGAGTCGGCGCGATCAAAAGGCGCGGTGAAAAGGTTTGGATATTAACCGATGGCGGGATGACGGACAATCCGCGCCATGCAATGTATGGGGCGAGATACTCTTGTTTAACAGTATCAGGCCCGGGTCGGGAAAGAAGCGGGAAGGTTTCCATCGCGGGACCGTATTGTGAGTCGGGCGATGTTGTCATCGAAGATCTGCTAATGCCAAAGATCGAAGTTGGAGAGTTGGTTGCCATCCCCGCATCCGGCGCGTATCATTTGAGCATGTCATCCAATTACAACGGTTCGCGCAAGCCCGCAGTATTATGGCTTGAAGAGGGTCGGGTGAAAGTTATCCAGCGGCGGGAAAGCGTGGATGATCTTCTGCGGCGCGACGAAGCGTTGTAGTTTTATTCGATTTCCAAAGAGAAAAATACTTCCACAATATGAGGGTCGAATTGTTTACCCGCGCGTTCGATGATATATTCGCGGGTTTTTTCCTTTGACCAGGCCATGCGGTAGGGACGATCTGAAGTCAGCGCATCCCAAACATCAACCACGGAAAAGATGCGCGCGGCCAGCGGAATTTCCTCCCCCATTAATTTACGCGGATAGCCGTTGCCATCCCAATGCTCGTGATGACAAAACGGAATATCAAGAGCAGATTGTAGAAACGGAATGGCTGAGATCATATCGTAGGCATACTGCGCGTGCCGCTGCATAATGGCGCGCTCCTGCATCGTAAAGGGACCGGGTTTGTGAAGAATGGAATCTGGAATCCCCATTTTTCCAATATCATGCAACAATGCGCCGCGCCGAATTTGAACAAGTTCATTTTCGGAAATATTCAATGCGCGGGCCAACTGCAGGGTCAACTCAGTCACACGGCGGGTATGGCCTTCGGTAATTTCATCACGCAGCTCAAGCGCGCGCGCCCATCCCGCAAGGGTGTTGTCATACGCAAGAGCAAGTTCATTGGCATGTTGAAGTGTCTGCTCAAAAAGCATGGCGCGGTGAATGGCGTTGCCCGCCGTTTCTGCAAATGCGATCAGAATCCGTATTTCTGTTTCGCTAAAAATATGCGGCTCAACCGTCCAAATATGCATCACGCCGATAATATTTTCCTGCGCGCGAAGCGGCAGTGAAATGCCGCCATGCAGTCTTTGCATCCTTTTTTTCTCGCCATCCAAAATTGAAATGACAGGATCTTTCTGCATATCCTCCGTCACATAGATTTCGCCTGTGAGGGCAACGTGTCCGGTGATCCCTTCGCCGGGACGATGACGGAGAACCGATTCATCCTTTAACCGATTTTTGGTCTCGCCTCTGGAGGAGAACCAGCCATGTGAGATGTAATCACCACTTTCAGGATCGAGCAGAAAAATGGAACTGTAATCGCCTCTGACTGCGCGAAGGGCCTGCTTCGCCAAAACTGGAACCATCTCTATGACGCTTTGCGCTGTCCGCAAGGCGGCAGAGGCGGCGGCCAAAGCCTCCAACTCATGCGCGCGGCGGACAAGATCCTCTTCAACGCGTTTACGCTCGGTCACATCGATCATCACCCCTTCCAGATATTGCACGTTCCCATCGTCGTCCAGCACACCCACCCCCCATTCATCCACCCAGCGCCATTCACCAGATTTATGGCGGATGCGATAGGTAATGTGAAAGGGATCCTTATTAATGGTTGTAATATCATTATCAGAAACGGATGGTATAAGAGTGAGGTCATCCGGATGATACAAATCATAGAAGCTAAGCCCCTCCGCCAGGAATTCATTTTTGGAGTGGCCGCTAAGTTCTTCAATCGCATCGTTCAAATAGATCATGGTATAGCGGCTGTCATTTTTGCACAGATAAACCACACTTGGGATATTTTCAGCGAGTGCGCGGAATTTTCTTTCACTTGCCATGAGCGCATCTTCAGTCAGCTTGCGCTCGGTAATATCACGGTAATTGATGACCACACCAGCCACTTTGGGGTCGTGGAGCAGGTTATGCCCGGTCACTTCATAATTGCGCCATTCGCCATTTTTCCGCTGATGGCGGTATTCCTCTTGAATGATGGCGCCCGGTATTTGAATGCCCTGTTGAAAAGCAAATAATAGTTTGTTCATATCATCAGGATGGACGCCTCTGAAAATACTTCCTCCCATCACTTCCTGAACTGTGTAACCGGTAAGACGCTCTTCCGATGGAGCCATATAACTAATTTTCCCGTTCACATCGAGAATAGCAACACCTTCAGCTGAGTTCTCGATCAAGGCTCGGAAATACGCTTCGCGTTCCGCCAACGCTTTTTCAGCGAGTTTGCGTTCTGTGATGTCGCGGACAATTCCCTGCAAATTTCCATTCGGTAATATTTTGGCACTGATCTCGACCGGCAGCAGGAAGCCATCCTTACGCCTTAAGAATCTTTCCGTAATGACTTTCTGCCCGGCAAGCAAATCCTTCATTCGGAAGGGAGTGGCTGCCATATCTTCAGGTGTCACAAGGTCATCCATGGTCAGGTTAAGGATCTCTTCCCGCGTGTATCCCAACATTTGGCAGCCAGCTGAATTAACCTCCACATATTGTCTTTGAGCGTTGGCAATGAAAATGCCATCCGAGGCCTGTTCGATCAAAGTACGGTAACGGGCTTCAGAAATACGCAGTGCATTCACGAGATCGGCATTCTGGATAATTGAGGCGGCATGCCCGGCCATGGCCTGTGCAAGATTTATTTCAGCCAGGGTGAAGTCACGCTTTCTACGACTCTCCCAGATTTCAATGTTTCCAAACAATTGTCCCTGCGCCATGATCGGTACAAACATCATGCTCTGAACGCCATAGCCTTTGAACTGTTCCCGTTCAGCTTCTGTGATATTTTCAGAATCTGCATGGATGCTGCAGACCTGGCTCGAAATCATTGCGCGCATAATGGTTGAATAATCATTGCTGGAATACACTCTGCCAAGGTCTGATCGTTTTTCGAGCGGCAGGGCATCCTCACTCCAATATTCGCCGACCACTTGCATTGTCTCAGCAGCCAAATCCATTGCCATGATATTTCCGCTGGTAGCGTTCAATGCTTCTGTCATGTGCCGGGCAAGTTTTTCAAGCAAGGCTGGCGGATCCATAATACTGGAAGCCATATCCTGCGCGGCCGCGTATAAACTTCCAAGTTCTGAGGCCTTTGTACGAGTCTCTTTGTAGAGAATTGCTTTTGCCAGAGCAAGAGCAGCATGACCAGTGGCCTGTTCCACAAATGAGATCTCATCATCAGTAAAGTAATGTGTCTCATTAAATACAAGGAAAATAGCGCCGAGTTTTTTACCATCAGCATTGAGCGGCAGCCCCAGTAAAGACTCAATGGCAAAGAGTGCCGCAACACGGGAACTGACTCGCGGATCGTTACGCGTATTATTCACGATCAAGGGCTGCCCCGTCTTCAGGAGGGCAAAAGCCATCTCGATTTCTTCAGGTTCGAGCGTTATGGAAAAAAACTCTTCGCGCAAATACCCACTGGCAGCGGCTGGAATAAATTTCTCCCCGTTTTCATCCAAAAGAACAATACAACAGGCATAAGCGCCGATCAATTCAGACAGGCGCTCAACCAGCGATTGCATCATGGTTTCAAGATCGGGTGTTTCCAGGGCCGCGCGAGTGATCTCGTTTATTAAAGTTTCGCGCCGAATATGAGCTTGAAGACGGCGATCGGTTTTCAATTTCTCCAGCGCAAAAGCCAGATCGTTCGCCAACTCCTGCAAAAGTTTTATTTCCTCATCATCGAAACCATCTGATGGCAGGGTGTGATCCACCACCAGAACACCGAAGGCATCATCAGCTCGAAGGAGCGGAAGGGCAATCGCCGTTCGCAAAGGACATTCAATGCGGTGGGGGCAAACTTGGCAGGGATCATCTCCTGAAGAAGGCATCACACGAAAATATTTACGTGACCGAATCGCAATTGCCGCACAGGAGTGAATCGATTCCGCCTGATCCAAATGGACAATGAATAAATCAGGGTCAATCGTTTTGCCGGCAGATGCCGCCAGTTTGAGAGTGATACCGTCCTCTTCAAGCAGACCAACCCATGTAAACGCGTAGCCGCGTCCGGAAACAAGGAGCTGGCACGCATCCACAAGAATTTTTTGGGGATCGGTCTCACGCACAATGAGCTGATTAATATCACTGACCATGCGCAGGATGCGGCCAAGGCGCTGCTCACGTTCCAGTGATTCACGTGATTCGTTCAAGCTATTGTTTAATGCGCGCAAAAGATAGGTAACTGAGATAAACACTGCGCCGCTAAGAACAAGGAGTACGATCCCACCGGTGATCCACGCCCCCGCATCGGTCGCATTGGTTTGTCTGCCAGCGGGCACGAACAAAACCCCCGAAACCTGCAGCCAGCCTATAACCACCAGTGTCAAAAAGGTGAATATGGTTGCCGTGACGCTGTAACGCAGATCAAAAAAAACCGCTGTCAGGATAATCAGGGCAAAAAAGAAAATACGCCCATCTCCTCTGAAAGAGGAAAGCGCCATTCCGATGGTGCCGA
>JABFSL010000006.1 GCA_013140605.1 Anaerolineales bacterium | reverse complement strand
TCCCGCCATTTATTCAGCCCCTCGATCAAACCTCTATCCTCTTCCTGCTTGTTCTTTTCCATCCGTGCCTCCTTCCTTTCTCCCCTTCATCTTACTCACTTTTCCGAAACTTTCAACCACACCCTTTCTGATATTTCATAGCTACAGCAAAGTAAAATTTTTTTGACACGAATATCGTAAAAAAACGCTGATTTTTGATCCCTTTTATGCAAATTCGTATGAAATTCTCTGAAATTCAAAACTCGTCAACGAACCTTTTAGTGCCGCATTTATATTCAGACAAAATTAGTGGCGTTTTCCAACTTGGCGGACTCGGGCTTCCAAACCAAGATACTTCTATATAAACTTAAAAGTGACTGAAAATCGGAATTATTTGGAACGAAAAAACCAAAATGTTGATTTTCAGATACTTTTGTGCTAATCTGATTAACGTAATTATCCTCACACACTAACCAAAGGAGACGAAAATGAATCTTGTGCATGGTGTTGACGTAAGTTACTGGGAACCAAAAATAGACTGGCGCCTTTTGCGTGGACAGGGAATCCGTTTTGCCCTCATTCGCGCTACCTCGGGAATTGGATATGTGGATTCAAAATTCAAATCCTTTTGGGAGGGAGCGCGGGCGGAAGGAATTTTACGCGGCGCGTATCACTACCTGATCGCTGACCAGGATGCGGCAAAACAAGCCGATCTTTTCATCTCCACCGTTGGTTCCGACCGTGGCGAGCTCCCACCAATTGTGGACTTGGAGGATAAATACAACGAGAATGCCTCCAACAACAAGATCATTGATACTTGCAAAGCTATTCTTGACCGCATCGAGAATGCCTTTGGCCGCAAGCCGATGATCTATTCCCGCACTCAATATTTGAATGTACACGTTTCGAAAAATGGAAAAGCGCCCACATGGGCCAAGAATTATCCGCTTTGGCTGGCGCAATATCCCTATGTCTTTTCAGCAGATACCATGCCGAACAAGAATATGCCCACGCAGACAGTGGGCTGGCAGGATTGGAAATTCTGGCAGTATTCCGAGTCGGCGATCATTGACGGTGTCACCAATGAAAACGGCGGCCCAACTGCATGTGACATGGATTGGTTCCGCGGCACAGAAGCCGAGCTATATGAGTTTGCCAATGTCAAGCCCAAAGACCCAGTTCAATATACCGTTCAAAGCGGCGACACCTTCAAATCTGTTGCTGAAAAATATAAGATCACTGTCAATGAATTGTTGGATGCCAATCCGAGCCTGCTTGTGGAAGGCGCAAAATTGACCATTCCTGTACCAACGATTTCAAAGCCAAATACGGGCGGCGGATCAGGTGAGACAACAAATACCCCGAAGACACATACTGTCAAACAAGGTGAATCGCTTGGGTCAATAGCGACCAAGTACGGGGTCACGGTGGATGCGATCAAGGCCATCAACTCCCAGATATCGAATCCCAACCTGATTTTTGTCGGACAGGTGATTGTCATTCCCTAGTGGATTAAAATAAAAACATCCCCGTCGCGCTTCATTCGACGGGGATGTTTGATTCTGTTTTCTGGTTAAGGATACACGCGTTTGATGGTGCGCGGGAAGGCAATCGCCTCGCGCACATGCTCATTGCCGCAGATCCAGGAAGTGACACGTTCCGTTCCCATACCGAAACCCGAATGGGGGACCGATCCGTATTTTCTCAGATCAAGATACCACTTGAATGCCTCTTCAGGAAGCTTCTGGTCGCGGATGCGCTGGAGCAGGGCATCGGGGTCGCTGATGCGCTCCGAGCCGCCGCAGATTTCGCCGTAGCCTTCGGGCGCGAGCAAATCCACGCTCTTGCAGACTTCGGGGCGGTTTGGCCACGGTTCCATGTAGAAGGCTTTGACGGCGGTTGGATAGCCATAGACAAAGACAGGCTTATCAAACTGCTGTGTGATGACCGTTTCATGCGGTGCGCCGAAGTCAATGCCCCAATCGAACTTGAGTAATTCCTTCTTTTCGGGGTCGGTTTCTTTTTCGTACATATCCTGTATTATCTTGGCCGCATCATCGTAGGAAATGCGTGGGAAGGGAGCTTTGATATTCTCCAGCTTCGAGATGTCACGCCCGAGGGATTTCAACTCAGGCATGCGGTCACGCAAGACTCGCTGGACGATGTGAGTCAGCATCTGCTCTTCGATCTCCATGAGACCATCCAAATCGCAGAAAGCGATCTCAGGTTCGAGCATCCAGAACTCGGTCAGGTGGCGGCGCGTCTTTGATTTCTCCGCGCGGAAGGTGGGACCAAAGCAGTAGACTTTTCCAAACGAGAAGATGTTCGCTTCGTTGTAAAGTTGTCCCGTTTGCGCGAGATAGGCCTTGCCTTCATCGAAGTATTCAGTTTCAAAGAGGGTGGTGGTTCCTTCCGCGGCGGCTGGAGTTAAGATGGGCGTACTCATTTCAACAAAGCCATTGAGATCGAGCCATTCACGTGTAGCCGCCATGACCGTGGCACGCACGCGCAATATCGCCCACTGACTTTGCATCCGCAACCACAGGTGACGGTTATCGAGCGCGAAATCCACGCCGTGATCTTTGAGCGACATCGGATAGTCCAGCCCCGCTTCCTGCACGATCTCGATCTGCTTCACGCCGACTTCATATCCGCCGGGGATGCCGGGCGCGCGCTTATCCTCGCGGACTGCGCCTGTGATAATGACCGATGATTCCTGCGGCAGTTTTGAAACCCTGTCGAAAATTTCGGGTTCAAGGTCACCTTTGAAAGCCACGCATTGTATAAAGCCCGAGCCGTCACGAATGAGCAAAAATACCAGTTTGCCTTTATCGGTGCGGTTATAAACCCAGCCCTTGATAGTGACTTCCTGTCCTACGTAATTTGAAATTTTTGTAACGCTGATGTGTTCAGGCATGAAGGGAGTCCTTTAGTGAGATATTTTAGATTATAGCAGAAGGTTGTTTTATATTTGAATATGAGTGGAGCAGTATTTGCAGTTGTATTTTCCTCCTTCATAGCGTACAATTTTGATTGCAGTAAGATTAGTATATAGGCAGGCTACTATTATGTATATAGATCCATATAGTACAGTTGTAGGCGATATAGACAGCGTTTCTCGAGTAGCAGCAAAGCTTTTAAGCCCACAAAGAGAGCTATGGGATATATTAGACTTGTCTAGCATTATAGAGTCGTTAGCAATAAATGAAAAAATGATTTTGTTTGATTTCAACAAAGGTGAAGATGTAGCGACTGAACGCACGCCGTTCTTTGAGTTATTTAAAGGGATTTTGAAAGAAGGGGCAATCGAAGTTCAAGACTTTCCAAGTGATAATCCAAAATCTGAAACAAACAATGGTAAACATAATCGACTTAAATCTAAAAACACTAACTCCATTGATGCTGCTACAAACCCTACTGCACAACTGATGGTTGAAGCAAATAATACAGCACTTGCTGAGCAAAAGTTTAGTTGTCCTGGATTCTTGCTCACTCTACAACAACCAATTTATGAAGGACACGCAAATGTTGTAAAAGATCACGATATTTGTAATTTGTCTTCTAAATATGATTCTTTAAAGAATACTTTATACGAATACAGGAATCAATCACAATTAATCCATGCAAAATTTAGAGTCCTTCCAATTCCGCCAATTGCAAATTTTGCCTTCAGAAAATGTAAGAATATCAATGAAGCGGTGGAATCAGCTTTGTATACTCGGAAAAAGTTTTCGAAGTTGCGGAAGCCATTAATTGAACTTAGGCAATTCTTGGAAGATGAGACAATAACTCCCAAGAAGAAATATAAGCAAATCAGGTCTTGGCAGAAATCATGGAGTACGCTCGAAAAAATTTCAGATGACCGTGGTATTGTTGAGATTGCAGACACGAATGATTATCTCCTCCAAGGTGCTGATCTTTTTATTAAGGCATCAGAGTCGCTTGCAGATTGGAAAAAAGTTGTATTACAGTCGGTTGAAGAGTTGCAAAATTTATTTTTTAGATGGCGCGTGAGGCCCCTGCATAACATTGGTAATAGATACAAAAATACCCCAAACTCTGAGATAAATAAACATGCCGAGCGAATTTTAGGTATTCCTATTAGGGATAAAGAGATAAAAGATTTTGTTGAGGTCTTTGACACATTTAATACATTCAAAACTCAGATGCGACTTGTGCCATATGAGCAATTTGAGGCAATGAAGAAACTAGTCAAAGCTAAACGCGATAAACTGAAATCTAAGAATTAATTAAAATCCAATCAAACTTCTCTTTTTGAAATATCGTAATACATCAATGATCTTTATAAGGAAATCCTATGACTATTCGTTACAAAATTCGTCAAAATCTAATCTCCATCGGAGATGACTTCTGGATCGAAAATAAAGAGACTCCTTAAGAGCCTCTTTATTTTCGAGTGTTATTTTCTTTTCCCATCCAACGCCTTCACCAACAATTCCTTCGTCACATTTGGGTCAGCCTTGCCTTTGGTGGCGCGGGCGACTTGTCCCATGAGCCATTGGACAATGGTCTCTTTGCCAGCGAGGAATTGTTCCACTTCTTTGGGATTGTCGCTCAGGACTTTTTCGATGGCTTCCTGAATAAATCCTGTATCTGAAACTTGAGCGAGATTTTTGGCTTTGACGATTTCCTGCGGGTCGCCGCCGTTTTTCAACATTTCATTGAGCACGATTTTGCCCGAATTTCCGCTGATGGTTTTATCGGTCACCATGTCAATCAGTTGCGCGAATTTTTCAGCGGGCAAATTTATTTCGTCCAGCGCCAACCCCGAATCATTTATGTAACGCATAAACTCGCCTGCGATCCACGAGTGGATCGCCTTTCCAGGACTCTTCGATTTTGCAACAATGCTCTCGAAGTAGTTGGCAAGAGCCTGCTCGGAGGTAAGCAATTGCGCTTCGGATGGAGTCAGTTTGAAGTCCGAAATGAAGCGGGCTGTTTTTGCGTCGGGCAATTCGGGGAGTTGACTTTTGATCGAATCAATCCACGCGCGGTCGAGTTGAAGCGGGGGCAGGTCGGGTTCGGGGAAGTAGCGGTAATCGTGCGCATCTTCCTTGCCCCGCTGCGAAACGGTCACGCCGCGCGCTTCGTCCCAGCCCAAAGTTTCCTGCACCACTTCGCCGCCGTTTTCATAGACTTCGATCTGACGTTCGATCTCATACGCGGATGCACGAGTCAGTGCGCGGAAACTGTTGAGATTCTTGATCTCGGTTCTTGTTCTTAACTCGGAGCTGCCAATGGGTCTGACGGAGACATTCGCCTCGAAGCGCAGCACGCCCTTTTCCATATCGCCAGAGTTGACGCCGAGATAGCGCAGGATGGCGCGAATTTTGGTCGCGTACGAAAGCGCGGCTTCGACAGAGCGCATATCAGGCTCGGAGACGATTTCGAGCAGCGGCACGCCTGCGCGGTTGAAGTCTACGAGTGCATAGTTTTTTTCGTGCGATAACTTGGCAGTATCTTCTTCAATGTGGACGCGCCGAACGACAACGCGCAATGGATTATCGGTGTCATCCAAAATATCCAGATAACCTTTGGATGCAATTGGCAGATCATACTGCGATATTTGATAGCCTTTGGGCAGATCTGGATAAAAATAATTCTTGCGCGCAAAAGTATTGAATTCATTGATGGAGCAATTCAACGACAAGCCAACCAGTATGGCTTGTTCAATCGCCTTCTTGTTGAGGACAGGCATGGCTCCAGGCAAGCCTGTGCAAACGGGACAAATAAATGTGTTCGGCTCTGGTGCGTTGGAATAATCCGCTGAGCAGGAGCAGAACATTTTTGAGTTAGTCTGTAACTCAGCGTGGATTTCAAGTCCGATGACAGGTTCGTATTGGGTCATGGTGTGCCTTCAAGTTATATTTTTGATTCGAGAAATCTTGCGCGGATTGCCTCAATGTCTGCCATACTCAATCCGCCTGCACGGAGGTAGTTTTCAATATCGAGCGATGTAAGAGCGGCTAGTATGGTCTCGCGCGTAGTGGTATGCTCACGGGCAAGAATTTCTTCACGTTCGGGGTCAACACTTGATTCATAATCAGCAACAATCTCGTCTGATGAAACACCAACGAGTGCAAGCAATAACAAGGAGATGATCCCAGTTCGGTCATGTCCGCGTTTGCAGTGAAACAAAACGCCGCCTGGTTTTGCCTGCGCAATCGCTTTGAGCGCTGAAGCGTGTCGCTGGGGCCAGCGATTGAGTGCATCACGGTAATAGAGAGGCGTACACCATAGCTCTGAGCTTGCCCATTTCCTGGCAAACTCCATGTCGGTGACATCTTCTATTTCTACCACCACGCTCTCTACATCGGACGGGCGCGGGGATGTGTCGGAAAAATCTTCAACCAGTCCGTGCGTGCGTAATGAAATAATAGTACGGATGCCGTGTGCGTAAAGTTGTGACCAGCCTTTGGCTGTCAGTTTCGCGGGATGGTCCGAGCGGATTACTGCGCCCCAACGAGTTTTGTATCCATCGGATGTATTCAAACCGCCAAGGTCGCGGACATTAGTACAGCCATCCCAGGTGAGAACTCGATTTAAATTCATTTGCTTCTTCCAACGAATATCTTGGAGTTCGTGAGCAGTTCATTATAAATTTCAAGTCCGATGACGGGTTCGTATTTTTGTCTCATAGTTTGGTAATCCCATAGTTAGTTTCGCTAGAACGCCTGTGCTATAATATTTCAAACTTATAAAAAGGAGCAAACTTTAATATGAATGCAAATGCCTTTCGCCATTTTTACAACTATCACTTCGCCGAA
>JABFSL010000031.1 GCA_013140605.1 Anaerolineales bacterium | reverse complement strand
TCGTCTTTTTTTTGAGTATCTATTGTTGTTAAATTTCTAGAATACACCCAGTTTGAAAATCGTCGAAAATAATACCCTAATATTACGGTAATAAGAATTAGGCTCAAGCCGACTGCGAGCCAAAAAAACTTTATTTTCACTTCTGGAGCTGTGACCCAATTTATACTTACCTTCCATTGAAGAAAAATCAAAACAAAAAACAATATAAGATAAATAGGCATAATGACAAGATTTATCAATGCTCTCTTTTTTAATGAAGGCAGTTCAATTCTTGAGTCGTCTAATTTGTTGTTAGAATTAACTTTCAAGTTTTTCATTATGCTACTCCTAGTAATACCTATTTCCTTTTAGCACAAGAAGTATACCAGCGGGCGTGTTTGAACTTGCGATATACTACCCCAATGCCAAAAACAAAAATCGGATTCTTCGGCGGTACTTTCGATCCGCCCCACATTGGGCATTTGATCCTCGCAAGTGAAGCCGCTCACCAATTTGGATTAACGCGCCTGCTTTGGGTGCTTAATCCCGACCCGCCGCACAAACAGGAACAGGCCATCACGCCGCTCCCGCATCGTCTCGAAATGTTACAGCGTACGATCTCCGACAATCCAATTTTCGAACTGTCGCGCCTTGAGATTGACAGTCCCGGCCCGCATTACACGATCAACACAATTCAGACTTTGATACAGCAGGAATCAGATGCGGAAATTTTTCTTTTGATTGGCGGGGATTCATTTCGGGATTTACCGACCTGGCGCCTCGCTTCTGAACTGGTGGCTGCTGTTTCCAAAATCAGCGTGATGCGCCGCCCCGGCGACTCATTCGACATGCCCGCGTTGGAAGCGAAATTTCCCGGGCTGGCTGATAAAGTCAGTTTTATCGATGCACTCTTATTGAATTTATCATCGCGGGAAATACGCCGTCGTATTCTGGAAGGGGATGAGTTCCGTTACTATGTTCATCCCGCCGTGTACGAATACATCGAATCAAATCATCTCTATCGTGGAAAATAATGTCATTAATTCTTGATTCTCTTTTTTCGTCCGTTGCTTTCAGTCATTTTATTGTAGATACATTCAATGCCAGCCGACCTGTTTTGTTGACCTATCTCGGCTTGAGCGAATCGCAGATCGCGTTGTTCTCCACGATCTATATCTGGACCTCCGCGCTGACTCAGCCATTCTTCGGCTGGATCTCAGATCGAACCGGTCCGCGCTGGCTGGCGGCTGGGGGCGTGCTTTGGATGACAGTTTTCTACTCCGCAGCATTGCTCATTCCGGGTAACGCCGGGCTGGCATGTTTGATCATTGCGGCGTTGGGCTCATCAGCCTTTCATCCTGTTGGAGCGGTTCAAGCCACCCTGCGCGGACGTGATCTCCTAAAGGGACGCGAAACAACATCCACTTCGATATTTTTCACCGCAGGCCAGCTTGGGCATTTTATTGGCCCCATCATTACCGGACTGCTTCTTACCAGATACAAATTGCCCGGTATGTTCATCATCCCTGTTGTTTCCATTCCAATCGCTTTTTCTGTAATGTATCAATTGCGCGCCAATCATCCTCATCCCAAATCAACTCAAGGAAATAGATCCAACCGCATGCAGGTGGGAATATTATTCATCGTTGTGTTGGCATTGGTTGCCACTTTGCAATCGTGGGCACAGGCGAACATGGTGAATCTCATTCCCAAATACATCAAGGATATGGGCCAGAGTGCGACGATCTATGGCAGTATGGCGGGCTTGTTTATGGGTGGCTCCGCGCTTGGGAATATATTCGGCGGCTACTTTGGAGATAAATTTCCAAAGCGATATGTGGCTGCGGCGGTTTTGTTCCTTGCCGCCATTCCGATCTATATTGCCAGTTTGATCGGCTGGTCTTGGTGGTTGTTTATCCTGATTCCGCTGGCTGGAGCGTTTACCGGCGCGGTGCATAGCATCATGGTTGTCCTCTCTCAACGCATCATTCCCGGCGGAATGGCCTTGGCCTCCGGGCTTGCACTTGGGTTTATCTTTTCTTCCGGGGCATTGGGATTACTATTCACCGGTCATCTGGCGGAAGTGTATGGATTTCCCTTTGTGTTGACCATGACGACGGGCATGGTCTTGGTTGCTTCGCCATTGGCGTTGTTATTGAAAGAACCTGTAATATCCCCATCAGCAAGCTGATGGAGTCCAGAGTTAAGAAAGAGGCCGCTCAATTTCAGCGGCCTCTTTTTGTTTACGCATTCAAATGATAGGTGTGATAGGTATTTTCACAGGGATTGCCCCATACGATATGCATCTCGCGCATGGTTAAGTCGATCACCAGTGCGTTGATGGTCTTCTCACGGTCAAGCGGGTCAAGCCCTTCGATGTTGTGATTGCAGATCGAGTTCGGGATGTTGACATGATCTTTCTGTATGGCCTGCAAACTCTTAATTGTATGCTGTTTGTTCTGATGTAACAGCCTTGAAGCGCGGAAGTAGCGCACGCGCGATGATAGCAATTCTTCAGGATCTTTCTCGATCTTTTTCATTTGCGGGTCGAGATAATGATTGGTGTGTACCATATAACCATCATGCGCATACAGGATTTCAAATTTGCGCGCTGAGACTTCGATCGAGTAAATCTCACCGCTTTCATGGACGAGTAAGTGGTTGTATCCAGCCGCGCGGTGCTGGACAAGGGTTCTGCCTATTGCGCCAGAAATACGATGTGACGATAGCACAGCGCGCGCCACAACCAGACGCGGAATGCCCACGCGCGAGTCGCTTGGGTACACGGAGTCAATTAGTTGGCAAATGCCATAGGCGTTGAATCCCACATTGGGCAGGAGCCCGCCATAGGTCATGGCGAGAAACGGGGGTTCCTTGTCAGGCCTGGCTGAAATGACGAAGGTGTCGTTCTCGTCTTCGGGAATCCAATCCTCATTATGCGCGGCGAGGATATGACCATCTGCCGTGCGCTCTTCGTTGACCGCCATGCTGGTGCAGCGCGTGAGATGCAGCGCGTCGGTGGTGACGGCTTCCATAACATTGAGCACAACGATATCGTCGAGCGCCACATTTGCGCCTTCGGCAACTCCGCGCATTTCATCCACGTATTGCGGATAGCGCTCTTCTGCGAAGGGCAAATATTTACGGGATTGGATCTGAGCGCCCTCCCAGGTGAGTTCCAGATCGTTATAAGCGGCGTCGATGAGTACGTGTGCGTTGGCAATGCTGTTTTGAACCTGATGCCGCATGGCTTCGCCGATCTGGCGTCCCATTTCGCGGTGTGTGCCTGAAATTTCTATAAGGGGTGGGGGGGTATTATGAACGGGTGTATTTAGGATCTCGTGCTTGAACATATTTTTCTCCGAATGAAAACCGCCCCGAGGATATCCTCGGGGCGGGCAGATTATAACATGCGGGTTTTGGTCAGATTTTACGAAGCGGGCGGAATGACTTCAATCTGCGGGTTGGTTGCCATTCTACCGGGCGCTGAGCGTGAACCGAAGAGGGTCATGGCCACGCCGCCCATTGCAAGAAGCGTGACGAGGAAGGATAGCAGCCAGCCGAAACAGGGGATCATTCCCACGAACCCGACGATCAGTACAAGCAGGAAAGTTCCAAAACCTGTTGTGAGAACGGGTGCCCAGATCTGGTTGACGGCTTTCGTGAAGCGTTCACCAACTTCCTGACCGAGCGCGACCATACCGAACAGCCATGCCAGCGGGAGAAGCAGAACCACGATCAGCGCCACTGGAATGAGGAGGATCGTAACCGCCATGATGATAATGGCGATTGGAGTGACCACGAGTGTCAGCAGGCCAAAACTTCCTGCCATCAAGGGCTGCTGAGTGATCGCGTCTGATACCCGTTCCAATTGCGGTTGGAGGAAAAGGGTCAACAACATGCCGATCAAGGCAACTGCTATCGCGCGTCCAAGCACACTTGCTACTTCCCAAAACGGATTGATGTTCACGTCAACTGAAGGAGTGCTGGGTGTGTTTGGTATGTTTGGTACGTTCGGGATTGCAGGGACAGCGGGTACATCAGGTATGTCAATGGGCGGGGCATTGTTGATGATATCACCGCCCACTTCTGCACCAGGGTCCTTCTTGACTTGACCGCCCATGGTTGTGATATCACCTGTGACAACGGCGGTCTCAGTTAATTCAACTTGACCTCCAACGACAACAATGCTTCCATTAATCTTGTCGCTGATCGTTAGATTCCCACCGACAATCACTACCTCCCCGTTCACCTTTCCATCCATGGAGATATTCCCGCCGACTACTACTATATCTCCGTTTACGACAGCATCTTCTTCAATATTTACATTGCCGCCGATTACCGCAATGCTTCCATCGAGTGTTTTATCACTTTTGAGTGTGTAGTTCTGTCCCAACAGGAATACATCACTGCCATTGGGACCCTGTGCATTAGCGCTGCTGGCTGGCATGAACAATAATGCCAGTAAAAGAATAAAAGTTATTAATTTTGTTTTCATGCTGAAACTCCTTGTGGGGTGCGGCTAAACCGCCAAATTGAAATGATCCACAAAAGGCCAAGTCCAGCCAGCGCGGATACGAGTACCATCCATATATATGGCGGGATAAAATCGGGCGCGATGCGTGCCAGCACAGTCACCACTTCTCTTAGTGCTTGCAGGGAGCTTACGGCGAATAGAAAATAGCCGATGACCACGGTGATCCATTCGACCGGAGAGGCAAGGAATGTATAAATGATCGGAGTGGCAATCCATCCGAGCAGACCGATCCCACCCAATATCAACACGATCATGCCCCAAAGTTTGCGGCGGCGTTCTGCCACTTTTTGCGCGGCCAGCCGCTGCTGGAAGCGCATCGCGAAACCTGCCGCAGGTGCAACTACATTGGCGGAACGCAAGGCCAGCCCCGTCGCAGTCAGAGCGGTGCAGTGTGTGCAGATCCGCAAGTGCAGGTCAAGTTCATGCTTCTCAGTGGAAGTTAGATTTTTATCGTTCAATAGCCATTCTTCAAAAGGCTGGTGATTCATAGGGCCTCCTTTCGTTCTCGGTACGAGTTTCTTCTTCCTGCCATAAACCCGCCAATTCCTTACGGGCGCGGTGTAAACGGCTTTTTACTGCGCTTACTGTCAATCGTAATGACTCGGCAATTTCTGCTTCGGAATAATCGTACCAATATCTCATAATGATCGCGGCGCGATCGGTATCGTCCAGGTCTTTTAGCATCGAGTGGATTCGGTCACGAGTCTGCCCTTGGACGGTTTCAGCTTCGGGGTCGGGCGAATCGGGATCGGGTAATTCATACGTGTTGCCTTCATCATCCTCCGCATCCATCGAAAACATCGAGAACTTGCGGCGGCGAAGTCTGTCAATACAATAATGCGCCGCGATGGATAGAAGCCACGTGGCGAACGGCCTTTTTTGGTCATAGCGGTGCAGGTGTTGGTAGGCGCGCAAAAACGTTTCCTGCGCGGCATCCTCTGCCAGATCAGGCTCTCCCAACATGCGATAGCACAGGTTGTAGACCGGGGTTTGATAGGTTTCGACGAGTTTGGTAAATGCCTCGTCACTGCCTTGTTGAGCCTGAGCGACCCAGGCCGTTTCTTCGTTCACGCATGCTCCTTGTGGACTTTCTACTTTGTCTTACGCAGGATATGAGAGAAAGTTGCGCTCCGGGGTGCGTCGCACCATACTAAATGAGATGATTCTTGTCGAGTGGATTCACCTGCTTAACCAGATAAATCTAACCTGTCTGGTGCGACGCACTCAATGCGAATGCCCGTCTCCTTCTGGACCGAGAACCTGCTCCCATTTTCCAAGCGACTCAGCTCTGGTGGCGAAGAAGATGGCAATTGCCGTTGTGAGTGGCACAGCCGCGATCAGCCCGAGCGAGCCGACCAGAGTCCGTACGATCTCCTCGGCAATAAAGGAAAAATTGATGAGGTATCCATAATCTCCGCGCGCGAGGGAGAACATCAACAGCATGGGAAGTGACGCGCCCGCATAAGCCAGCACAAGCGTATTGACTGTGGCCGCAACATGATCCTGCCCAATACGCATCGCGGAATTGAACAGATCGCGAAATTTAAAATTTGGATTGGCGTGATGGAGTTCAAAGACCGCCGAAGCCTGCGTGGTGACAAGGTCATCCAGCACACCCAGCGCGCCGATGATCATCCCGCCGAGTAAAAGTCCGCGCAGGTTGATCGGTGTTTCCATCAATTGCATCAGGAACATCACATTCTCATCACCTGTACCGTTCAACTTTGCGAAGAGCACAAATAGTGCGGAGAGAGCGCCAGTTAGTAACAAGACGAGGATCATGCTTAAGACTGCCGAATGTGTTTTTAAAGTCCAGCCGTAGGTGAGGTAGAGCGTAACGCCCAGAAGAATGATCGAGCCAATGATGCTCACAGTCAGCGGATCTTCGCCCACCAGAATATGCGGAATGATGTAACCAATAATGATATATAAACTGAACACGGTGCTGAGAAGTGCGCGCACGCCTTTCCAACGGCTGATGAGGATGATGGAAAGCGCAAAAATTCCTGTCAGCCATAAAATAGGTGTCGTGCGGACAAAGTCCACAAAATAGGCATTGATGACATTCTCAGGAGTTTTGCTGATGGAGACCACAACCTTATCTCCGACCGAAAGATCATAATCATCCGAGCGGATCTGACGCTTGCCGTAATCAATTTCCATAATGATGCCCTCATATTCACAATCAAGAATATTCACACTAGCGATCTGATAGGTCTGTGTACGGCCGCCCATATCGATCTCGCCCTCTTCGATGATTTGG
>JABFSL010000050.1 GCA_013140605.1 Anaerolineales bacterium | reverse complement strand
CGCCATGGACTTGCTCGAACACGGTGTGTGGAAAGGCGTGGGCGTTCTTGGTCCCGAGGCTTTTCCGCCCGATCCATTCATGGAAAAAATGGAAGATTATGGCTTCCCTTATGGGATGAAGGAAATGTAGAAAATGTAAACCTCCGAGTTCTTTTAGAACTCGGAGGTTTTTTTCATTAAGCATCCAATCGTGATTCCCTGAGCGACACTTGCGCCGCACTGCATTCGTTGCAGTGCAGGTGTAGCGAAGGGTTGCTACTGCTGAAACAGGAGATGCTTCGCTACGCTCAGCATGACATTGTGTTAGTTATTAATTACCGCACGGAGCAACATTGCGCCAATTCAGTACAGTGTCATTTACGGTTTGAATACCTGTAGTTCCATAACTGAGTGTCAATATGCGGTTCCCAATTTCGCCGCAGGCACCATCCTTTTCCACGTGATCCCAATCGCCGAGAGTATATTTGTACTCGATAGCTGTGGATTCTTTGCCAGTGAATGTGATTGTCCAATTGGTGGCATCCACGCGGGTCAACACAACGCCGCCGGGGTTCCATTGCGGCAGGCCGCCATCCAGACGATCAAGGAATCCAGCGATGTAAACGCTGCGTGCTGTGGCATCTGTTGTGGCGGGGACAGTCAAGTTGATCACCAATGTAACTGTCCGCAGTTGCGCCGTCCCGGTGACTTCGCTTGAATTGTCAGAGCGGTTGAAGGACTGGTCGAGCGAGCGAACCACGTAATAGTAAGTCGCACCTTCGCTGACAACTGTGTCCATGTAGGAATTGCCTGTCACGCGTGCGATCATCGAGTACGGACCGCCCGCTGTGGCAGAGCGCAGGACTTCATATCCATACAGTGAGGCGTCGCCGATAATGGCGTCCCACACCAGTTCAATGCCAGCAGGAGAAGCGGAGAGAACATTCAGCCCGGTCGGAACTGTCGGGGCGGTGGTGTCGCCGCTTGAAAGCACGGTCAACTTCCCAGCTTGGGCAGGATCGTAGCCATCACCAATGCCATTCAAGTCGGCGTAGATCCAACTTGTGCCGTTGGTGGTTGAGTAGCGGTAGGCATAATCAAATGTACCAACGGATTCAGGAAGCAGGCTGGCGACGAATTCATCATTGTTGCCGGCATTGCCATTGAACGATGCGTCAACCCAGAGCCAGGCCGCATTGCCGTTCGGGTCGCTGTTCGAAGGCCCAAAGCCCAATTGCGCGCGCAGGCTGGGAGTCTGTCCGGGTTGGTCCGTCGCGCCATCGATCCAGACCTGACCATACACGTTGTCGGTGCGGCTGGTAGTGCTGATGGTGTGCGTCAGCGTGGGCGGCCATTGCAAATTGGCCCAGCCGATTGCAAGATGTGGCAAGGCGCTGGCCTCGTTGGAGTATCCGCTTTCGTTGCCGTGATCATCCAGAGCGGTGACGACATAATGATAGTTCTTGGCGTTTACGAGACCAGAATCGGCGAAGGCGGGAGTTGCCAAAAGACCGCTGTTCAGCCTGACCCACCCGCCGCCGCTGACTGGACTGCGATAAATATTGTAGCCAGTGGCGCCAGTCACGGCATTCCATTCAAGGCTGGCGGTTTGGTTGCCTTCATTGGTGACATGCAAACCAGTTGGATTCGATGTCGGCTTAAGATCGACTCTGCCGCTTATGAGAATCAAACCACTTAACGGGTCGATGTTGCCGCTAATGGCACCGTTCGTTACTGTGACTTGAAGCTGGCCGCCAGACCCGACGACATATGCACGCTGTAAGATGACTCCGTCCGGCAGATAGCCTTCAACGGGGATGCTGAAAGCCTGCGCCTGATTTCCGCGGTTGACAATGACCACTGCGCCCTGGCTTTCGGTCTTACGGCCATAGGCGATGATCTGCGAAGCATCATCGGCGAGCAGGATGTTGAAGTCACCATTGACCAACACAGCCTGAGTCTTGCGCAGTTTATTGAGTGTTTGGTAATGTTTGAAAAGATCAGTCTTTTTTGCCTTGTCGAGTGACGGCATGGTGCGGCGATCATCGGGGTCATCATCACCGGTCACGCCAGCTTCATCGCCGTAGTAGACGGTGGGTGCGCCGGGTACTGTGAATTGAATCAGTGAAGCAAGTTTCTGGCGCTGAGTTCCTTCGGCAACATTTGCTGTGTTGAGTTCCTTGTCAGGGGTGGTTTCTTGACCGGGCGTCAACGTCCAGCGGATGCGCTCGGTGTCGTGACTATCCACCAGATTCATCAGCGAGTAATATGCCGCATCCGGGTAATCCTCTCGAATGGATTCGAGACGCGCCGCAAACTCAGAGGGCAGGATAATTCGTCCGCTATCACCAAAGCCTTTCGAGTCGAAGGGCTGAGGGGCGAGTAATCCCAAAATGGAATCGCGCAGGCGATAGTTCATGGTGGTGTCGGCACGGTCACCGCGTAACATGCGCAGGAGCGTGCTGTCTTTTTGCCAGGTCTCACTGATGATGAGCGCTTTGGGATCGTTACTCTTCACCTCAGCGCGGAAGGATTCCCAATACCCGGCAGGGAAGGAGGAATCGCCCATCACATCCAAACGCCAGCCAGCCGCGCCTTTATCGAGCCAGTAATTCGTGACGCTGTGATTATCTGTGATGAAATATGCCTGAACTGCGGGCAGGGATTTATTGACAACGGGAATCGAGTCAAAGCCAAACCAGCCATCATAAGTGGCAGAGTTTGGACCCGCACTGCCAACACAGGTTCCCGTCCCTGCGGGAACTTCATGGAAGGTGAACCAGCTTCGATACGGAGAAAGAAGCGACTCACAGGCGCCGACCGCTGAGTAGTGACCGTATCTGTCAAAGAAGGCGGAATCCGATGAGAGGTGATTGAAGACGCCATCCAAAACGATGTTGATGTGTTTTTCGCGGGCGTGCTTCACAAGGCTATCCCAATCTTTTTGTGTGCCAAAGTAGGGATCGATCTTGTAGTAATTCTGCGTATCGTAGCCGTGATTGGAACCGCTATCGAAGATCGGGTTGAAATAGATGGTGGTGATGCCGAGGGACTTGAGATAATCCAGCCCTTCATCCACACCCTTGAGATCGCCGCCAAAATAATCACGGCCGCGCGGCTGCTCCTTGGTGAGACTCCAATCGGGCGGAGTGGTATCGAAACGCCATGGACAATTCGTCGCGCCGTCGGTGTAGTTGCGGCAGAAGCCTTCGGGCAATGTGCCCCAATTGAGTTTGAGGACCGGGTCATCATAGCGGATATCGCCGGTCTTCGGGTCATTGTTGTTGCGACCGTTGAAGAAACGGTCGGGGAAGATCTGATAGATGCTCGCTCCCTTTGACCAGGCTGGCGAGGTGAA
The DNA here is from genome assembly GCA_013140605.1 of Anaerolineales bacterium. Classification (GTDB taxonomy): domain Bacteria; phylum Chloroflexota; class Anaerolineae; order Anaerolineales; family Villigracilaceae; genus Villigracilis. The sequence goes on along the minus strand of JABFSL010000050.1, from coordinate 27,139 downwards.
GGTGGGATCATAGAACATGAGCGCAAAACTTTGATCTATGACTTCGTCACTGGCAGCGCCGAGACCGCCATCGAGGGCGGTTGTGTTATCGGCATAAAAATCGGTATCTGTGCCATCGGTGACGATGAAGCGATACCATAGATTGTTGGGTGTCGTTTCGTTGAGCGTAGCCTGCCAGTAATCACAAGTTGAGGCTTCGAGGCCAGCCTGATAACAGGAGACATCCGATGCGGCAATGGACATGGGCACGATATGCTGACCGTTCGCGTTCAGATCGTAGACACGCAGGGCAACAGCAGTCACATCGTTGTGGAAGGTGCGGAAGCGGATCAGTACCGGCGTGCCAGCCGTGACCGCGCCGCCTGGTGTGCGATACAAGGTATCGCGTGAGTCGTGGCGAAGCCCATCCCAGAAAACGTTGTTATCCTGGCTGGGGCCAAAGCCTACAACGCTAATGCTTGGAATGTTGGTGGCCGCATTAAAGCTAAATGTGACAGTCCCGCCGACGCTTGGAACGGTGAAGGGAATATTGTTCCCTCCGCCATCCTGACCATAGCTCACATCCCAGGTTTCGTTGAGCGCCACTTTGCCCTCGTAGCTGCCAGCAGGGATGGCGGTGGTCGCAAAGGTGTAGATGCCATCGCCATCAACATCCTGTAACCACGAGCGCAGACAATCAGGCTGCCAATCGCCGGGGCATCCCAATTCGGATTGGAAACTGCCCGGTGCAACTGCGATGACCGAGTTGACGTTGTCAGTTATCCAATTTGATTTGTGATCGTAATAGAACTTGACCGAAGTATCCGCCCCCAAATTCAGCGGGATGTTCGCCCCACCGGGCGCTGCGTGCAGGCCGTAGTTCTCATCCCACGAATCGTTGATGGTGGCCTTGAATTCATAACCGCCAGCGGGGACTGTCCATGATCCCTGCCAGACATCATCGGCAGAATCATAGGTGAGGTGACTCGTGGCACAGGCGGGGTCCCAATCGCCGGGGCAGCCCACTTCACTTTGGAGCGAACCAGCGATTGTGACGCTGGTGGGATTTGGAGTGCCTAATGCCATTACAGGTTTTGGTGAGATGCCCCCCGAAATCAAAGCCAGCAAACTGAAACAATTGAACAACAGACGAAATAAATTCTTTCCCTTGACATTCATTTATATTTCTCCTTGTGATTATATGCGGAATGGAGATAGTGGTAATCTTATTTTACTTATGAAGATGAAGTTGTCAATACAATATAAGGAATTGCTTCTCTTTGGTTTTTGCAGGGTATGTATTATGATGATAAAAACGGATCGAACAAAACCAAACAAGGAGAAACCCCATGCTTTCAGTTGAGATCAAGGAAAATGATAAGACGGTCGGCCTGTTGACAGCCACCGAAAAAGCCTTCAAGACGGGTTCAAAGGGATATTTTGGAATGGGCAAGATCCAGATCGGTGAGAAGCGTTATCAGGTGCAGGTGCAATTGGTGGAGATCGGGTCAAAGCCGAAGCCCGAGGAACTTGCTTTGAAGGGGGAGTAAATACCATTTGAAACCGAATCAGCTTCCAGTTAGGCGTGAAACGGCGCGAGGGGCGCAGGAAAAATCTTGAGAGTAGATCATTCCTGTCACTTTCGGAAATTATCGGTTGTGTTAACTCTCTCGCGCTTTTATAATTGAAAAAAATATTTAAAACGGAGGACGCCATGCCCAACGGTTATAACGGAAAGATATTGCACGTTGATCTCACAAAAGGTTCACTGACAGTCGAGGAGCCGAATGATGCCTTCTACCGCAAGTATCTTGGCGGGAGCGCGATGGGAATGCATTACATTTTGCGCGATATGCCCAAAGGCGCGGACGCACTCAGCCCTGAAAATGTGTTGACGTTGATGGCGGGTGTGACAACGGGTGCGGCGATCTCTGGCCAAAGCCGATTGAATGCGAACGCCAAATCCCCGATCAGCGGCGGGATTGGCGACTCGCAGAGCGGCGGATTTTTCCCTGCTGAATTAAAGTTCGCGGGCTTTGACGGAATTGTCATCAAAGGTAAATCTGAAAAGCCTGTTTATCTGGCGATCATTAATGGTAACTATGAACTGCGTGACGCCGCGCATTTGATGGGCAAGTTGACGGGGGAAGTGGACGATATGATTCACAAGGAAGTTGACCCGAAAGCGGAAATCCTGCAGCACGGAATCGGCGCTGAAAATGGTGTGCTGTTCTCGTCGTTATGTTCCATGTCCAACCGCCATAATGGGCGCACGGGTATGGGGCTTGTGATGGCGTCCAAGAATTTGAAGGCCGTGGTTGTGCGCGGCACGAAGAAAGTACAACTTGCCGACCAAAAGGCGCTGGTTGAATTAAATCGCACAGGGCCGAAGATACTCCCTGAAAATGGCGATATGGACGGGCTGGCGAAATTTGGTACTGCGGTGGTGGTGCTGTTTAATAATACGCTCGGCACGCTGCCGACACGTAACTACACCGAAGGTCAGTTTGAAAGCTGCGAACCGATCAGCGGCGAGAAGATGGCTGAGACCATTTTGAAGGAACGCGATACTTGTTATGCATGTGTGGTCAAATGCAAGCGCGTGGTTGAAATTAAGGATGGGCCGTATAAAGTTGATCCGCGCTATGGCGGACCTGAATATGAAACGCTCGGCACCTTTGGTTCCTACTGCGGTATTGATAATCTCGCGGCAGTCTCGCTTGCCAATCAAATCTGCAACGAATACGCAGTCGACTCCATTGCTGCTGGCGCGACGATTGCCTTCGCGATGGAATGTTATGAAAAGGGTGTCATCACCAAAGAACAAACAGGCGGACTCGAGCTCAAGTTCGGCGATGCCGATGCGATGCTCAAGGCGCTCGATATGTTGGTGAAAGCCGAAGGGGAATTCGGCAAGACTCTTGGCATGGGTTCTGAACGCGCATCCAAAGTTTGGGGCAAAGGTTCCGATGAATTCCTGATCACGGTCAAGGGCGCTGAATCTCCTGCGCACATGCCGCAAGCCAAACGCAGTCTCGCGCTCATTTACGCGGTCAATCCTTTCGGCGCGGATCATCAGTCCAGTGAGCACGATCCCTATTATGAAGACGGCATCGGTGATTTCAATTTGGATCGTCTCAAAGTCATCGGCCTCGGCTCACCCCAGCCCGCGTATAGTCTCACCGAAGAGAAGGTCCGCTTTGCGTATGAGACCGAAGTCTTTTACTCGATGATGGACTCGGCTGAACTCTGTCAATTTGTGTATGGCCCCACCTGGACTCTCTACGGTCCCAACGAAACCGTCGAGATGATGAAATCAGTCACAGGCTGGGATCTGACCGTCGAAGAATTGATGGAAGTTGGCCGCCGCCGTTTGGATCTCTTCCGCACCTTCAATGCCCGCGAAGGACTCGGACGCAAGGACGATAAACTGCCAAAGAAATTCTTCAAAGCTTTGGGCGGGACTGGCCCCACCGCAGGCTTCGCTCTGACTCACGAGGAAGTTGATTCTGCCATTGATCATTACTACAAGCTGTCAGGTTACACCTCCGACGGCGTCCCGACCCGCGAGACCCTACAGAAGCATGACATCGAGTGGGCGGCGGAATATTTGCCTGCGTAACAAATAATATTCGGTGGTTGAGTAGGCGATGCTTTTCCGCCGTATCGAAACCACCAATTCCAGGATTTCTCTTGTAACTGGTGGTTTCGATACGCCCCGCGAAAAACTGCGGGGCTACTCAACCATCGAAGTTTTCTAAAAAGGAAATCATGAACCAACTGTATCAAGATAACGCATCCCATATGACTCCTGCGTGGAGCCGCATTTTCAACTTTGTCGCCGACCATGCCGAAGGCGCATATATTTATACCGACGACGGCAAAAAACTACTGGACTTCACCAGCGGAATCGGTGTGACGAATACAGGTCATTGCCACCCCAAAGTTGTTGAAGCCATCCGCGAACAGGCTGGCTTGTTCCTGCACGCGCAAGCAAACATCGTCATTCACAAACCAATGTTGCAACTCATTGAAGAACTCCGCAAAATTGTCCCGCCGGCAATGGATAGTTTCTTCTTTGCCAACTCTGGCGCGGAAGCTTTGGAGAACGCGGTCAAAATTGCGAAAGCTGCCACAGGTAGACAGAACATCATTGTCTTCAACGGCTCCTTCCACGGACGCACCGCGCAGACGATGGCATTGACCACATCCAAGACCGGTTACCGCACAGGATTTGGCCCACTTCCCGCTGGCGTTTATGTCTCACCGTTTCCATATGCTTTTCATTTGAATATGACCGAAGAACAGGCGAGTCAATATGCGTTAGGTCAACTTGAATATTTGCTGGCTTCACAAACTGCTCCGAAAGATACCGCCGCCATCTTAATTGAATCGGTCATGGGCGAAGGCGGATACATTGTTCCGCCGACATCGTTCATGAAGGGCTTGCGTGAGATTTGCGATAAACATGGAATTATGCTGATCTTCGATGAAGTCCAATCGGGCTTTGGTCGTACGGGCAAATGGTTTGCGCTTGAACACTTTGACGTAATTCCCGATATCATCACCGCCGCGAAGGGCATTGCTTCAGGTATGCCGCTCTCTGCAGTTTTCAGCCGCACCGATATTATGAAGAAACTCGATGTGGGTTCCATCGGCGGAACATATGGCGGGAACGCAGTCGCTTGTGCGGCAGGCGTGGCAACTGTCCGCGCGATGAGAGACGAAAAAATGCTGGAGAATGCCACAGAACGCGGCATCCAGTTGATGACTGGTCTGCGCAAATTGCAGGAAGAATATCCGCAAATTGGTGATGTGCGCGGCAAGGGACTCATGGTCGGCACCGAATTCATTATTGATGGAAGTCAGGCCAAAGCCAAGCAACTTGTCAAAGATGTTATCCGCTCCTCCGAAGAAAAAGGCATGTTGCTCCTTTCATGCGGAACCTACGATAACACCCTGCGCTGGATCCCGCCGTTGAATGTGACGTCGGAACAGATCAATGATGGTTTGAATATCTTTGGGGAAGCGCTGAAGGAAAACATAAAATAAGCATCAATCTCTGGTGGTCGAGTAAGGCGAGTGCTTTTCTCGCCTGTATCGAGACCACCCATAATTGAAAGTAATTTTGTAACTTGGTGGGTCTCGACACCTGCACTGCACCAACCGCAGCGCGGTGCAAGTGTATGCCCCGCAAAAAAACATGTGGGGCTACTCGACTACCAGCATGTGGATAAAAACTTAAATCATGACTCAACTCCTTGACCGCACCAAACTCACGCAACTCCTTCAATCTGAAGAACAACTCTTTCACAAGAACCACCCCAAATCCTACGAACTATATCAGCGCGCGCGCAAGTCATTGCATGGCGGTGTGCCGATGTTGTGGATGATCCGCTGGGCGGGGTCGTTTCCAATATTTGCCAAAGAAGCCAAAGGCGCGCACTTCACCGATGTGGATGGAAATGATTACATTGATTTCTGCCTCGGTGACACGGGCGCAATGACAGGCCACGCGCCCGACGCAACTGTCAAAGCCATCACCGAGCAAATCCAAAAAGGCATCACGTTGATGCTGCCTTATGAAGATGTGATTTGGGTTGGTGAGGAACTCCAGCGCCGTTTCAAACTTCCATACTGGCAGTTCGCCCTCACCGCCACCGATGCGAATCGATTTGCCCTGCGCATGGCGCGTCTCATCACGGGCCGCCCGAAGATACTCGTTTTCAATTATTGCTATCACGGCTCGGTGGATGAAACCTTTATCACAATGGATGAAGAGGGCACGCCGATGTCACGCCCCAATAATTTGGGGCCGCAAATTGATCCACGCGAAACATCCAAGGTGATCGAGTTCAATGATATTGGCGCGCTTGAAACTGTGCTCTCTGCGCGTGACGTGGCCGCTGTCCTTGCTGAACCCGCCATGACCAACATCGGCATCATTCATCCAAACCCTGGTTATCACGATGCCCTGCGTGAATTGACTCGCAAATATGGGACGTATCTCATCATTGACGAGACTCATACGATTTGTGCCGGTCCTGGCGGATATACCGCTTCGCACGGTCTTCAGCCTGATTTCTTAACCCTTGGCAAGCCTCTCGCTGGAGGAGTCCCCGCCGCGATCTATGGCTTCACTGAAGAAGTGTCACAAGCTTTCACTGCGAAACTTTCAGTGGAAGATTCGGATGTCGGCGGGATCGGTGGCACACTTTCGGGAAACGCATTATCCATTGCCGCGATGAAAGCCACACTGCAACATGTTTTGACCGAAGAATTTTACGTCAAGGCTATCGTTCTTCAGGAACAATTCACTGCTGGTGTTCAATCAGTCATCAAGGAATTCGAGTTGCCGTGGATCGTTAAACAGTTGGGCAACCGTTCCGAATATTGGTTCCGTCCCAACCCGCCGAAGAACGGCGGAGAAGCTCACGCCGCTGTTGACCCCGAACTCGACCGCTACATGCATCTCTTCGCGCTCAATCGCGGCATCCTGATGACTCCCTTCCATAATATGGCGTTGATCTCACCCGAGACAACCCAGGCTGATGTGGATTACCATACACAGGTGTTCAGAGAAGCGGTGAAATCGTTGTTTGCGTGAATTTGCCATTGAATTTGAGATGTGTTAGCATGTTGAAAAATAATATAGTACAAAGGAGAATTAAAATGTCCGACATTGTTACCGAGATTTCCACAGTTGTTGCCAAGAAAGTTGGCATCCCTCAGGATAAAGCTAAACAGTCTGTGGTTGTAGTGATCGATATGCTCAAGAAGAAATTACCGCCCACCGTGGCTGGACAATTGGAAGCTATTCTTGAAGGGAACGTAGACTTGAGCGATGGGATCGGATTGGATGATGCGGCAGGCTTGCTCGGCGGGCTGCTTGGCGGCAAAAAGTAAAGACGCTCGTAGCGAGATCGCCGCAGTCTTTTGGATGCGGCGGTTTTTGTTTTGTGAGAGTGATATATTTCTGCAAACTTTTTGAAACAGATGTGAATATTATCCTGTTCACAGGAGCGCATAAATGACCGAATATAAAACTCAAATTTGGCGGGTGAACGTACGCGAACAAACGCTGAAACAAGAACCCATCCCTCAAACATGGCAGCGCCTCGGGGGCCGCGGACTGCTGGCGCGAATCCTGGTCGATGAAGTGGATGCGAAGTGTGATCCGCTTGGCGCGGGGAATAAGTTGATCTTTGCACCGGGACTCTTGGTGGGTCACATGCTTTCGTCTACTGATAGAATTTCTATTGGCGGCAAATCTCCACTTACGGGAGGCGTCAAGGAAGCCAACGCCGGCGGACGGACTGGGTATCACATGGCGTTTGTGGGAATCCACGCACTCATTATCGAAGACCAACCAAAGGAAGATGGCTATTGGATTTTGCATCTGTCGTTGAACGGCGCGAAATGGGAAAAAGCAGACTACATTACTGGCATGGGCGTTTATGAAACCGCGCCAAAATTGCTGGAAAAATATGGCGATAAAGTTGCCATTGCGCTGATCGGCCCCGGCGGTGAAATGCGGATGAAGTCCGCGGGGATACAGAATATCGATAAAGATAAAGTCCCGTCACGGATTGCCGCTCGCGGTGGACTTGGCGCAGTGATGGGCTCGAAGGGATTGAAAGCCATCGTGTTCGATCATGCCGGTGGGCAGAAACCAGCCATTGCGAATCCCGAGGCGTTCAAAGTCGCGCAGAAAGATTACACCACATCCGTTATGAATCATCCGCAATCGGTCACGTATCGTGATTATGGGACAGCTGCCATGGCGCAGATGACCCAGCGTTTTGCGGCATTAACCGTTCATAATTTTTCGCGCGGAACATTTGACAACGTGGAAAATATCAGCGGTGAGACATTGCGCGAGTTCACGTTGACTCGCGGCAAGCCGTCCGACCCCGCTCATGCCTGCATGGCAGGCTGTACGATTAAATGCTCGAATGTCTTCGGCGGGGAGGATGGCAAGGTGATCGTCTCGCCCTTGGAATATGAAACCATCGGTTTGATGGGCACGAACCTTGATATTGATTCGTTGGATGCGATTGGGCGACTAAACTGGCATGTCAATGATCTGGGGTTGGACTCGATCGAGATCGGCGGGTCGCTTGGTGTGGCCGCCGAGGCGGGACTCATGCGCTGGGGCAGTGAAGAAGATGCGCAGAAGTTAATTGATGAAATCCGCGCAGGCACGGAACTTGGTCATGTACTTGGCGATGGCGCTGTGAGTGTTGGAAAAAAATATAATATTGAGCGAGTTCCTGCTGTGAAGGGACAGACCATGTCTGCCTATGAGCCGCGCTCGATCAAAGGCACTGGCGTGACGTTTGCGACAACTCCGCAAGGTGCGGACCATACCTGCGGACTGACCATCCGCGCGCAAGTTAATCATCTCGACCCGACCCAGCAAAGAGATGCGTCATTGAATGCGCAGTTGAACATGGCAGGATACGATACCATTGGCGCATGTATCTTTGCGGGCTTTGGTTACGCCGCTACACCCGATGGCGTGGTGAAACGTCTGCTAAAGGCGCGATATGGCTGGGACGATCTGCCCGATAATATTTTGCAGGAACTTGGAAAGCAGACCATCAAATTGGAAAGAGAATTCAATAAACGCGCAGGCTTCACTGCGAAAGATGACCGCCTGCCAGAGTGGATGACGAAGGAAGCTATTCCTGAAAATGGCTCGGTCTTCGACGTGAGCGAGGATGTGCTCGATCATATTTTTGATGGGATTGAATAAAGCAAAACTCCGAGTTTTCGAAAACTCGGAGTTTTTTATACTTTCCATTTCTATCATTTTTTGATCGTAATGGTGACTTCGGGATAGGAATCTGAAGATCCAGTCAGCAAGGCTTGCTCAACTCCTGTGAGATGTTGGTCGAAAAACGCTGTAACATAGGTTGAAATAACCAGAGTGACCCTTGCGGGAGTGGTATTGCTTGCATTAAGGGTAACGCTCTCACCGCCAATGGAAATATATGGAGCCAGGAACATCGCGTCTGACTGGAAGGATTGATGAGTTGTCCCTGCAATATTGATGAAATAATAAGGGGAACTCTTTCCTAAATAGGCTGCCGCCAAAGTGTTGCTCTTGCTGATCTCTTCCAACTCTTGGGCATTGGCATCTATGTTGGATGCGGTCATATACAATACCGCTTGAGATAGCGCCTCTGAATCTTCAGGAATGACCAGAAAAATGTCGCTATCCAATACGGCCACGGCGTCAATGCGATCGTCCAACTGCGCCACACGAACGGATGACGCTCCACCATAGGAGTGGCCGAATACGCCGACCTTCTCCAAATCCAGAATGCCAGCAAGCAGAGGATTTTCCAGATTCACCTGTTCCAACTGAGTAAGGGTGAAGATCATGTCCCTGGCGCGGTTGTCTTTCAGTTTATCCGTAACTTCTTGAATGGCGGATTCGCCGCCGCTCATGGCTTTCTTGCAGGCTTCATCCTGCTCGCATAATTTTGCCATCTGGTCGCTGGTAAGGATGCGTTCGCCCGGCAGTGGGATGACCGGCGTATCAAATGGTTCAGGGACTGCCACCACAACATAGCCATGACTGCTGATCTGTTCGAGCAGGGCTGAGTAAAACAAGGGTTGCTCGCCACCGCCCGGCGAGAAGAGCAGAACTGGAAATGCTCCATGGGAGTGGTCCGCGGGGGCGTTCCAGTAGGCATTCGAGCTGATGCGGTCAAGGACTCCGGCGGAGTCTTCGGTCAGAGCGTAATTGGTGTAGACCGTTTTTAGAGGCTCTTCTGCATAAGGCCCTGGTGTGGATGTGGTTTCTGGAATTGCCGGGTAAAAGATAGTCACCACCCATTCACGGGGAATTTTTTTGTCGAATAGGGCTGGTCGGCTTTTCTCTTTCAGGTAAACCGTTGTTCTTCCAACTTTGAATGTTCCGCTTAGTTTTGGAAAAATAAGCGTGTCTTTTAGATTTATCCTTACTTTCTCGGGTGCAACTGATAATCTTGGGATGAGCAGTGCGGTGGCGACGGCCAGGGTTAGGATGGTTACAACGGGGATAATCAACTTCCATTTCAAAAAACGAGTCATGTAAGCCTCTCTCTTTTATGTTGCATACCCTACTCCTTACGTACCGCCGTCAGAGTAGTTGCGAAAAGAGGCTTATGAAATGGGACGAGTGGTTTTCATCCGATATTGATACAGCATTAAACCTGCCACGCCAAATAAAATGGATGTGATGATTCCTTCGTTGGTTGGCGTGAAAATTGGCGCCATTGATCCGTTGACTTTAATAAAGCCATTGATAAGCAGCGGCATACTTAGCGCATTGATTACGTTATGCAGAACGAAGACTGGCCAGACTGATTTACTTATCAGCCGTAATTCGCCGAATAGTATGGCAGTGGGGAACATAACAATTAATCCGATGATGAGAAATACAGGGATACTGGTTGTAATGGATGACGTCAATACGCTGCGGTCAAGGAAGTAATAATAATATGGCAAATGCCATGACCACCACAAAATACCAACGATCAAATGATTCAAAATCGGGTGGACTTTGGCGGCATCGAGTCTTGGGGTAAGGTAGCCACGCCAGGCGAATTCTTCGAAAATGTTTTTCATCAGCGAGCCGACGAGCATTACGCCAGCGGCTGATATATATGCGCTGAAGCCCTGGGCGGCGAAACCGTCAGCGCTGACAATGCCGAAGAGCGCACCCAGCATAAAGGTCAGAAGGGCGGCGAGCGGATAGACCAGAATTGCTGCCAGATACCAGTTCCAGCCTGAGAGGAGATTAAGTCCAAAGCCAGAATCCTTCCAGCCATCCCCACCAAATGCGCGTAAAAAGATTCCAGAAAGGGCAGGAGTTGCCAACCAGATCAGCACGCCCAGGCTTTGCATGGGAGGCTGTGTATTGCCTGTGACGTTGTTGAGCCAGATGCCGAGCCAGCCTCCGCCAACTGTGAAAAGCGCGACGATGACGATGTTGCGAATTGTTTTGTTCATGATTAATTTCCTATTTGAATGGTGTAGTTTTTTGTTTCGACGCGTTCGATGGCTGAGCGCAGCCAGGCGGCATCGGATTTTGAGTTGATGTAGCCGAGTTCCAATGTGAGCAGCGCAAAAAAGGTGGTGCGCTTGTCGGTGACTTTGCTCGGTGTGCTTTGGGTCATTTGATACACGGCTTCATACACGTCCAGCCGTTCTTCGATTTCCTTGAGCTTGCGTTGTAAAAGGTTGAGGATTTCCTCGTCGCTGAGTTTGCCTCCGAAATAGACTTGAATGAGGAATGGCTCACGGGTATCGTGTTCGGGCAGGGGCGTGGACAACCATAGATGCAGTTCGCTGCGGCCTGTTTCGGTGATGCGATAGATTTTCATATCGAGCCGTTCTTCGCGTTCGACGATCTCTTTTTCCACAAAACCTTGTTCGTCCAGTTCGGCCAGCGTGCGGTAGATCTGACTTTGGTTGGCAGGCCAGAAGTGCTGTATGGAATTGTCAAAGGCTTTTTTTAGATCGTAGCCTGAGAACGCGTCGAAGGAGAGAAAGCCGAGGATGGCGTGTTTGAGTGACATAGTGTTCCTTGTAATCAAAATAGTTACTTATACTATAATACTAGTATTATAGTATAAGTAACTATTTTGTCAAGAGAATTAGTTGGAAGTTGCATGGCTTTTGCAAAGTCCGATTTGTGTCGCTCTGAGGGAGCGTGTTCGTCGCGACTGAAGAGTCTCTTAGCCGTTGTAGTGACCCTTCGCTTCGCTCAGGGCGACATATTTCGTTTTTGTCAAGCAACTTTGCAATAACCATATTGGAAGTTGGATTGCGGACTATTGAATTTTTACAAATTAACCGAGCAATACAAAACCCAAAATTCAGCTGCGAATTTCCCTGCGGGCACGATGTCACGAATTCTCACAGATTTCTTTCTAATTCGTGTAAATCTGCGAAATTCGTGGCTAAAGTTTTTGCTAGGTTTAATAGTTAATCCCAAAAGTCCGCAATCCCTTTCTTGGCTCAATGAATGGGTGTTAAAATAAAACTGACAGACCATGTAAAGTCTGTCAGTTTTTGAGCCACCAGTCGGCTACGACCCGACGACCTGTCGATTACGAATCGACTGCTCTACCAGCTGAGCTATGGTGGCGATTTTTATAAGCGGGCGGGATTATAAAGGATTAAAACTAAACCCGCAAGTTTTCAGCTTTACACAGCGTCTGATGTTTGGTTTCGCAAACATCGCAAATCCAAAATCGTAAATCGGAAATTGATCATGCTTCGAATTGCAATGCTTTCTTATCATACCTGTCCACTCGCCACGTTGGGTGGAAAAGATACAGGCGGAATGAATGTCTATGTCCGCGACCTGACGCGTGAGTTGGGACGCCTAGGTATTCACGTGGATGTCTTTACGCGCTCGCAGGATGAGCACGTTCCGCATGTGGTGCATGAGCTGGGGTTTGGTAATCGTGTGGTGCATGTGCCGTCGGGGCCTGAAACGCCAAAAGCCAAGAGCGAGCTGGCAAATTACATCCCTGAGTTTGTGGAGGGGATTAAACAATTCGCCGTTGAAAAAGGGATTCATTATGATGTGATCCACAGTCATTATTGGATGTCTGGGCTGGCGGCTGAATCTTTGAGTGATGCCTGGGGCGGGACTCCCATCGTCCACATGTTCCATACCCTGGGTGAGATGAAGAATCGGGTGGCACGTTCGGAGAGTGAACGCGCGGGCGAGGATCGACTCAAAGGGGAGAGGCAGGTTCTCCGTCGAGCGGATCGCATCATCGCCGCCACGATAGCTGAGATTACACAGTTGAGATTTCTCTACCGTGCAGAGTCTCGCAAATTAGCGATCATCCCGCCAGGCGTGGATACGAGTCATTTTTATCCGATCCCTGCGGATGAGGCCAAGCAATATCTCGGTTTGAAACCTGAGAATCGGATGGTGCTTTTTGTGGGGCGCATCGAGCCGCTCAAAGGTGTGGATACGTTGATTCAGGCGATGGCATGTTTGGATTTACAGGAGATACATAAACCTGTGCATCTTGCGATCATTGGTGGTGAGCCTGATGTGATCCCCGAAGATATGACCGAGGAAATGACCCGCTTGCAGAAACTATGTGACGAGTTGTGCATGGGCGGCATGGTGGTTTTCCTCGGCAAGCGCGGACAGGATACGCTGCCCTATTATTACTCTGCCGCGGAAGTGGTTGTGATGCCTTCGTTGTACGAATCTTTTGGGATGGTGGCGCTGGAGGCAATGGCTTGCGGTACGCCGGTCATCGCTTCAGAAGTGGGCGGACTTGGTTATCTTGTCCAAAACGATGTGACAGGTTACACAGTCCCTGATAGTGACCCAACTGTGTTGTGCGAGAAACTTTCGTCGCTATTGCGCGATGCAAACTTGCGCGAGTCTATGGGACAGCGTGCCGCAGAATATGCAACAGATTACGCCTGGGAGAAAATCGCCGCGCGGATCGTTGAAGTTTATATGGGGTTGGTGAAGGGATAATGGGTTGCTTTAGTGGTTGACGGGCGTGGACAATGCTTGTGAGCAGGAAAAACTTGAAGCGAGAAAAATGCTCGATGCCAAGCGTGCCGAAGAATCCCACACATCAGGGCATTGTTTGTTAGGCGTGTTTTATTTTTGAGGCACAAGTGATATTTCGTGAATGAGATATTGGGCGGCGTCATTTAATGAAGAAAAATTGATATTATCTTTAGCGAGAGTGTCGCTATCAATGTCACCAGAACCATAAACTCCTTGAGGTGTGATTATATAGAATCTCATATAGCCAACTGGCGGCAAGGGGAATGTAGTAACTTTATTTAATTTTTTGACATAATCGCCAGCAACAGTTACAAATTGCTTAGATGCGCTATTTACTTTATCAAAGGCATAACCATTAAGCCAGCCTCCACCAGTGCTGTAATACATGCTTGCATCACCAGTTGCAAAAGATACTATTGTAGAAGTGGCTTGACCTATATTCCAATCCATAATAACTCCATAAGGTTGATTGCTGTTTGGGTCTACATTAAGTTTAAGTTCGGATGCTGTTCTATGAAGTGCTGCAGTTCTTAGTTCAACATACATTTTGTCTGGTATCGGTGTAGGTTTGCCTACGTATTGCTGTACTCGTGCTTTGTCTGAAATCTTTATAGCGTCAATTGCTCCAGCGCACAAACAGAAGGATGTTGAACAGAGTATGACAAAAGCAGGAATCCAAGCTGACCGAGCAAATTTACGAGTACCTGATGACTTTTCTTGAGAGGGGGCAATGACATTTTGATCTGGTAATTCTTGATTTGGCAAAATTTTCATTATCAAAAACGCTATGCTTGATCCAAGAATAGCGCCTACAAGTGCTGTGGCGTAATTTAGCCAAAAAGAGTCTATGCTCTTAAAGACAATACCGCCTAAAAAGCCTCCGACTATTTCTCCGCTTATCCATAAAATGACAGCCATGATTTGATATCCAAGTTTTTTGAGACCTTTTTGAGTGGCTAAAGTGCCAATGTACTTTGTTAGTCGCCAAATAATAATGATTTCAAGCATAATTTCCCTATCCTTTAAGTTGAATTAAAGATACCTTTTGTTTGCAGCAAAGCGCCTAACGGTTTGCATTACCTGCGCTGGGGCGGGGACGGCGAAGCCGTCCTGCTGGAAAAATGCTAATGCGTAGAAAACTGCTTGAGATTGCGCAGAATCCCCAGCGTCAGGTGCAAACTTTTTTGGATGCGTTTATAACCAGCTGACGATCTGGATGGAAATTTATTTGGAAGAATCTGTATTTTGTACAAGTTTAATCGGTATAGGTAATGGGGTTGCTTTCAATATTATCACTAAATCCTGTGCGCTTTCCTGTGTATAGGCGCCAGAAATCATTCCTTGTCCATCGGTAATTGGCTGGTTGATTATAGGCACTGACATAACAACTTTATCCAAAACTATTCCAAGGTAAGTGCCTATATTTGCGGTGGTATGATCAGCAAAAACTTTTTTGCCTTTATCGGTCAATGAAAACATAATTTGAAAATTGCCTGCTTCATCTTTAGACATACTTGCTTCGTTAATACCTTCATTTGCCATTATAGTGTGCCATCGTTTTTCATCTGTTGTTTGCTGAATGTATACATTCTCAAGATCAGTGCTGATTACTGTGCCTTGAGGGAATGGGGTATTTCCAAAATCGACAAATTCTAACAAACCAATTGGGCTAATTTTTTCTACAAGCGACTTTGTGTCAATGTAACTTGGAACCTTACCAATTATTTGACTGTTGTCATTAACAATGAATGAAATGTTGGAATACCCCAGGTTGTGAACACGTGTTGTCAATATTTCTGCAGTTTTTTCTAGAGCCGAAGAGTCTATTGCAGATATTTGGGAATAGTCTGGTTCGAAAACTATACTGATCTTTGGTCCAAAGTAATCACGTCCAAATACGTATAAAAGACCTATTCCTGAAATAAAACATATAATAACTAGGGCGCTTATAACCCCGATTGCGATTTTTGATAATATATCTTGTTGAGTTGAGCTGTTGCTTAATTTTTTTCGCGATTCGTTACTAAAATCAGATTCAGCATCTATCAAATTAGCCTTTGCATCCTCGAGATTAGGATTCAATCGAATTGCTTCATGATAAGAATTAATTGCATCGTCTGTTTTTCCGATTGCATCTAGTATAAGACCTCGCAAGTTGTGAAATTCGGCTGATTCAGGTTCAAATTGAATCGCTAAATCAATATCGCCTAATGCGCTTTTGACGTTCCTCCCTTTGTCATAGGTTTTCTGCGCTTTGTCCGAATACTGTTTTGCTATTGTACGACGCTCAATATCTCCAAGAGGCGCGTCAAGATCTATCCCACAATGTGGGCATAGGCTGACGTCCTCGGCAATTTTCTTTCCACAGGACGGGCATCGTAAACTCAAAAAATTATATGACATCTTATTGTCTTATAAATACAAAATTTAATTAGACTGCTTGTCTTTCAATGATTTTTATATAAGATGAATTACCCAACTAGTGTTTAGGCGGCTTGCAACCACATAATGGCTTATAGACGGCACAGCTCTATTCCTTGATCTTCACAAAAAATCCGCCCGTATCTTTTTCGTGAATTTCAAATTGATCCTTGAATTTCATCATCATCTTCGAAAGTTGTTTGTGACCGTAAGTCCGCGGGTCAAAACCAGGGTCAAGTTGATAAAGCGCATTGCCCATGTTCGCCAGTGACGCCCATCCATCCTGCTGGACAGCCATTTCAAATGCCTGAGTCAGCAATGGCACGGGGTCCACTTCCTCTTTTTCATCTTTAATTTTCTTTGTCCCATCTTTTGGCTTGCTCTGTTGTTTTGTAACCGCCTTTTTTTCAGTCACCAGATTTTCGGTATAAACGAAAACATCGCAGGCGTTCACGAACGGCTTGGGTGTTTTCTTTTCGCCAATACCCATCACAAAAATACCTGTCTCTCGTATGCGGGTAGCCAATCGGGTGTAATCGCTGTCAGAAGAGACGAGGCAAAAGCCATCCACTACTCTTGCATGCAAAATGTCCATTGCATCAATGATCATGGCGCTATCGGTCGCGTTCTTGCCGATCGTATAGCGGAATTGTTGAATGGGTTGGAAGGCGTGGAAATTCAACGTCTCTTTCCATGAATTCATGCTGGCAGTTGTCCAGTCACCGTAAATACGGCGCACGGTCACTTGTCCATAGCGGCCAGCTTCCACCAACATTTGGGAAAGCAAACCCGCCTGAGCATTGTCACCATCGATCAGCATGGCGATCTTGTTACGTACAAGGGATTGGATTTTTTCTTCAGTCATGATGTGATTATACCTTTTCAAAAAATCAGCGGCTTGAATAAATTCGAGTATACTCCGTTACATCAATTATTTTACGATTATTTTAGGAGAAACCCTCTCATGGAAATAGATCCCGTCTGCAAAATGGAAGTTGATCCCGCCACCGCCCAATGGAAGTCTGAATATAAAGGCCGAACTTATTATTTCTGTTCCCCCGGCTGCAAAGTATCGTTTGAAAAAGACCCTGAAAAATATACCAGTCAGGCGAGTTGACCTCCCTAAACAGATTTTATTTAGGATGAAAAACGCATCACCCTAACCTCAAGCCTGCTTCGTGAATCCAGGCATTTCCCAGCTGACGAAAAATAACGGCAGTGTATTTTTTACACTGCCGTTATTTTTAATCTAGGGTTGAATTGGCTTGATCACACCGACATCAGATGGCGCGCCGCCGAACAAGCCAATATCTGCACAGGATGGTTTGTCCAACCGCAATAAAATGACCTCATTCGATGAAGTGTCAACTTGAATGACAGTGTTTTGTTGATATGCCGAGTCGACTGTTAATTTAAATGTCACTTGATTTTGCGCAGGCAGATTTGCGACACACACTTTTTTATCGGGGTGCTCACGGTCTTCATCAATTGCACGCAGCAGGGAACATGTGTTGGGGAGATCAACGGTTCCTGTATTTTTCACTGTAACATAAGCGTTTGTCACCTCGCCCATGCCGTGGGTAATGTCAATGCTTGTATTGCAGCCAAGAATGTCCACTGCCACAGATTGGATCAGTGCCGATGTTGCCGTGTCAGAAGGGATGATCGGCGCGAGTGTAAAAGTTGGAGATGGAACTTCCGTGTTCGCTGCAGTAGCAGTGATGGGTGTAATAACAATAACGCTTGGGGTGATAGTTTCAGTAATGAGAGTGGGGAATGTTGGCGGGAGAAGAATGATTGGCGTCGCTGTAACAACTCCTGGCGTGCCAGAGGGGATAGGCGTCCATACCGGGAATGGTTGAGGTGATACGCCCCAAGTGTCACATGCTGAAAGTAAAATCGCCAAAACAAGTAAAGTAAATGATACTTTCTTCATAATGGCAATTATACCCGTTCATGTGATGCGATGGCTTTCCCTCCACACCTGAGAGTGCCTAACATCGAAACCAACATATTCCGTCATTGCGAGGGCGTTAGCCCGAAGCAATCTCTCCGCCAATTCTGGGATTGCTTTCCCCTGTCAGGTCGCTGAGGTCTTTTCCTGTAATTCTTTCCAACTCGGCTCAGTAAGGATCGTGCCATCAGGGAAAATGATGGTCGGTACAGTTCGATACCCGTTGTTTATGCTAATCACGAATTCCGTTGCCTCCTCATTTCCCTCCAGCCCAACCCGAAGATACTCAATCTTGTTGGCTTCAAAAAAAGCCTTTGCCCGATGACAGTCGGAACAATATTCTGTTGTGTACATCACGATCTGTGATGGATTTTTGGTATAAAGATCGTTCAATGCGGAACCCTCCAAATATTGATATATCTATTTTTTATGGTTTCAGAAACCCCTCGTTAGACGAATACGAGGCCCGAATTCTTACGATTTTATAACTCCCTCTTTGATAGGGTTGCAGATTGTTTGCAAAAGCCATTTGACTAGGACTTTTCAGGGATGATTAGTCGCGATAATTATGTTAAAATAACCTTTCAAGTTTATACTTTCGTAAAGTATAAACTGTTGCAGGGTTCCGTAAAAGGCTCGCAACATCCGTCACACCTGCACTTGCGCCGCCAGTGCGGTGTGACGAAATTACTCTGTTTTGTACGGTAGAGAAAAGATTTATAATTGTTTTATAGTATGGTTACCCCAAGCAAACAAGGTGATTAAGTGACAAATCTTAAAAGGTCATTATTTTGGATTACTTTTTATTTACTTATAGTATTGGTGCTTGCTCAGTTGGATCGTGCAGACAGGCCGATCATTAACTTTGTGGCATATTTTTATCTTACCGCAATTTTTATTGTGCCGGTTATGATTTTTGTTCCCTCCCTCCATAAAATTTCAGTTGCTCTGCCCATGATTTTCTGGGGCGCAGTATATTTTGCGCTTTTGAGGATCATCGATCGCTCCAATACGGGCTCCACGAATGCCGAAGTGGTTGTTATTGAATTGATACTACTGGAAGTCGGTGTATGGCTTTCTTATCAACTTGCGGTTGCGATCGAAGGATCCGAATCGTTGATGGACATTCTTGCGCAGGGGACTTTTCCGCATCGCGCGATTGAATTGGAGGCGGCATCTGAGCAAATAAAGACTGAATTTGGACGGAGCAGGCGGTATCACCGTCCGCTGTCTTTATTGGTTATCCATGCAGTCCCAAAAGATGAAGAAGTGGTGCGCGAGATGTTGAAGAGTTTGCAGCGCGATGTGCTTGCGCGCTTATCTAATGCCCGAATTGGGCAGGCGGTAGGTGAGACTATTCGCCAGACTGATTTACTTCTCCGCGACCATACCGGCAGATTTGTTGTTCTATGTCCAGAGACGAATTTGGAGAGCGCCGCTTTTTTAGCGGGGCGAGTTTGTAGTATTGTTGAAGAGAGAACAGGCCTTCGCGTGAATTACGGCGTTTCTTCTTTTCCAGACGAGGCCTTGACCTTTGAAGATTTATTGCACACCGCGCGTGATCGCTCCAGGCATACTGTCGTTTCCAGAGATTTAATTGAGACAGAAGGGCAAATTGTTAAATGAAAAGTACAACATTTCCTTCCGACGATAAATATGCCTGGGTCAATTCCTTTGATCCAAAGAAGCGTGTTTTTGTCGGTCATTCTTATTTGATTGTAAAAAGAATAATGGATGTTACTCTTGTCATGCTCAGTGCCCCATTTTGGATTCCTGCTCTTGGTTTTATTGCGCTTGTTATTGCGTTGACATCGCCGGGTGCGCCTGCCATGTTTACCCAGTTGAGAACCGGCATCGGGGGCAAACGCTTTCTTATGTATAAATTTCGTTCGATGGTTCCAAATGCCGAGGAATTAAAGGCGAAGTATGCTTATTTGAACGAATTACAGTGGCCTGACTTTAAGATCACTGATGATCCACGCGTTACCAGGGTCGGAAAGATCCTGCGCAAAACGAGCCTTGATGAATTGCCCCAGTTGATCAACGTGCTTAGAGGCGAGATGAGCCTGGTTGGTCCGCGCCCTACTTCATTTGGCTCTGAGACCTATAAGTTATGGCATACTGAAAGACTGGATGTTATGCCGGGTATGACTGGTTTATGGCAAATCATCGGACGCGCTCAACTTGAGTTTGATGATCGCCTGCGTTTGGATATTGCCTACATTGATAGAGCTAGTATTTGGCTGGATATTAATATTCTTTTGAGAACTGTTGCGGCGGTATTTAAGCAAAGAGGGGCGCATTAATTTTTTTAAGGAAACAGCAATTATTTCAAAAAACAAACAAGGTATAATCCTTACACATATGCAAGGTGTGAGTTTGCAGATATTTACTTATACTAATTTAGCTTATTGTTTTACTGTGATTAATAACCTAAAGGAATTAAATTTAATGAGAAAAAATCTTTATCCGTGGATGATAATTAAAAGAACGGAGCGCGTTGAGGAGTTTTAACTGTGCCAGGTAAAATTGTTTATATTATGTCGCGCTTTCCACACTTGCCGGAAACCTTTATCTTGCGTGAAATGATAGCTATTGAGAAGCTTGGCTGGCAGATTGTCTTATACCCTCTTATATTCCAGCGGCAAGCCGTCATTCACCAGGAAGCCCAGTCGTGGATTGGACGAGTGAACAAAGTGCCATGGCTTTCCTGGCGTGTGCTAATTGCAAATTTAAATAATGCCATAAAGCGGCCTGGATTGTATTTTTCATTGTGGAGGCAGGTATTGTGGGAAAACAGGAGCAGCATCAAGTTCCTGTTGCGGGTCGTGGTTCTTTTTCCGAGGGTAGTTTGGATGGCCGAGAAAATCCAGGCCGATGATGTAATCCATATTCATGCCCATTATGCCACCCATCCTGCATTTGCCGCATGGCTGATTAATCAGTTAACTGGTATTCCGTATAGTGTAACTGTCCATGCTCATGATATTTTTGTCGAGAAAACAATGTTGGAAACTAAATTAAATTGTGCCGCATTTATTGTAGCCATTTCCGACTATAATCGCGAATATCTTGCAAACCTGTTGGGGGATTGGGTACGGGAGAAAACGCATATCGTTCGGTGTGGAATAGATCCCGCTTACTATCATGGTCAAGAAAATTTGCGCGAGAGGAATGGGCGTTTTGAAATCATTAGTGTTGGAAGTTTACATCCTTATAAAGGCCATATATTCTTAGTGAAAGCTTGCGCCATGCTTCGAGACTCAAAAGTGCCGTTCCGATGCCGAATTGTTGGAGGCGGTCATTTGCAGAGTTCGCTTAATGAGCAGATTCGGGAACTTGGGCTTGAAGAAATGGTGGAACTAATGGGTCCGCGTACCCAGGATGAAGTTTCGCGATTGCTTGAAACGGCAGATTGTTATGTACAGCCAAGCATCATTACACGTTCGGGTAAAATGGAAGGAATTCCTGTTGCCTTGATGGAGGCGATGGCGAGTGAAATACCGGTTGTGGCTACTTCTATTTCAGGTATCCCGGAATTGGTTCAAGATGAGGAGACAGGATGGCTGGTTCCGCCAGAGAGCGCTTCCTCAATTGCGAATGCACTTAATAGTATTTACACCGAGCCAGAAGAGGCTCGGAGGCGGGCTCAAAAAGGCCGTCAATTGGTAATTAACGAATTTGAGTTAATTACCAACACCAAGAAGTTATCGTCTTTGTTTTCTCAATTTAGCATGTCTCCGATGCCCGCATTAGTTGGAGACAAAAGGATTATTACAAATGGAAACTAAACTTTATTTTCGAATGATTCAAAGAGGGTGGTGGATAATCCTGTCCACCGCACTGGTTGCAATAATAGCTACGCTTGTCACTTCTTACTTTACTACACCGATATATCGCGCAACTACACGATTTATTCTTTCTCCAAGTGCAGCTTTTGTCACTGGAGGAAATAATGTGCTAAATAGTCTTGCCACACTTGATAAACGTTCGATTATTACAACCTATGCGGAGGTTTTGAATAGTCCCCGTATCCAGGGTGAGACATTTGACCTGTTACAGTTTAATGAATCAGAACTGAAAGATTACTCATTCAGCGCAATCGTTTTGCCGGATACTAATATCATCGAATTTGTTGTCGAAGGACCAGATCCAAATACGGACGCCCTGCTTGCTAATAGTATTGGTCAGCGTGCGGTTGAATACGTTCAAACTTTGTATCAGGTATATGACTTGTCACAGTTGGATCCAGCTGTTACTCCTATTACCCCAACTTCTCCCCAGCCCATCCGAGACTCTGGAGTGGCTTTAGTTGTTGGTCTGGCTATTGGGGTCATGTTGGCGCTTGTTCGTGATCTGCTACAGTCACCCATTGTAAATTTTATGAAACAACGGAATTTGGATGAGATGTCGCTTGCATTAAACCGAAGATCGTTCGATCAACGATTATCGGAGGCGTCTTTTGGATCCGTTAGCGATTTTTCGCTTTGTATGGTGCATTTGGAAGGTCTGGGCGATTATATTCATGTATTGCCTCAGCCAACTTTGCAAACGATCCTCCGGCATGTTAATCAAATTTTGAGGAATCAATTACGGGGAAACGACCTGGTGGGACGATGGAATGAATTGGATTTTGCGGTCATGCTATCTGAAACACGAGGCGATGCGGCCATGTATACAATGGGACGAGTCCGCACAGCGCTGTCAGTGCCAATTAAGATCGATGTTTCGGGAGAGGATCTTTATCTAAACCCGCTGATCGGCATTGCAGAATATCGTGTTGGCGATACTTCGGAGTCTTTGGTCAAAAATTTACAATGGGCGCTTGATGTGGCGAAGAACAACAGCAATGGTATGCACCTTTTGAAAGCAACAGAATCCATTTGAAATTGAAGAAAGTATGAACTCTCCAATTTTATCCGTTGAAACCGAAACTCAAGTACGGGAAAGCCTCCATCGATTGTATGGAGATACTACACTGCCTCCGCGTGCTTCAATCGTTATTCCGGTTAACGCCCAGAAGGACCTTTCAAGAATTTTATTGGTGACATCGGACCTTGCGGCGTACAAAAGTTCTGAGCCAATTGAGTTCATCCTTGTTGTCAATAATTATCCGCAGGAAAACCCGCCGAAGGAAATTGAGGAATACACAAGGCTTGGCTTTAGGGTTCTTGCAGTGCCAAAGGTTGATTATCGGGGTGGTGTTGCGATCGCTGCCAGGATTTTGGGAATCGAGCTGGCTCGTTCGGAATCTTTATTGCTTTTTGACGCAGATTGCCGTATTCCAAATGCCGATTCATTGTTGAACTGGTATATTACTCAACTCGAATCAGGAGTTGATTTGGCGTATACACATGTGGATTATTTTGATCTGCCTTCTGGTATGTCAACCAGGGTTAGAATGTTTATTCATCATGCTAGCCGGTGGTTTAAACGAGTCGTTCTTGGGGTGCCAACTTGTAGAGGAAGTAACTACGCCATTAAGCGTCAATTGATCCTTGATTTGTATGCTCAAGGGCGGCTCCCTTATGATATCCACGTTGGACCTGTGTTGAAAACTATTGGCGGGAAAATTGCCTACTCTGGGGCTAGGGAACTGGTCGTGTACACTTCCGGACGTTTTTTTACTGGCGGCTGGAAGGAACTTATTATGTATTTGGTCTGGCGGGTCGGATATTACCGCCGTATTTTAACCTCCCGATCTGAAAAAATTTCACCGGATAAATAATCTTATGCAACCAATCTTACCAATAAATCAGAACCGCTCATCATGGCGGGTGTCTCTTACTTTTATTTCTCTTGCAATTGTTATTGGGTCTGCGATAGGTATATTTATTGCAAAGTTTAATAACCCAATATACATATTACTTGGCCTGGTTGGGCTTGTTGCGTTTATTGGTACGATTGCGTCAGTGGAATTTGGCCTACTATTCCTGATTTTCATAACATATGCCCGCGTTTCCGATATTGCGGTTCATTTCCATAATGCGCCATCAGTTGCCCAGGCATTTATTGTCTTGTTGATCCTTGCTATCTTGATTCGATGGGTCGTTTTTAATGAAAAACCTGTAGGATGGCAGTTGCCGGCAATATTGCTGGGAATATATGGGCTGATTGGATTTGCGTCTGTAGCGTATGCTGAGAATACAACAGAGGTGATATATAAATTAAGTAATTACGTAAAGGATGCGATCATTGCCCTGGTAATTGTCGCATTGATGAAGCGTCCCCCGATCCTTCGCCACGTGACCTGGTCATTATTAACTGCCGGCATTTTCATGGGGACTCTAAGTGTATTTCAATACATCACAGGTACATTCACGAGTAATTACGGAGGATTTGCTCAGGCCGAATTTATGAATATTGCTGGCGCAACAAATGATTATCGGCTCTCGGGACCGATTGGCGATCCCAATTTTTACGCCCAGATCATGCTTGTTTTAGTCCCCATAGCATTGGAAAGAATGTTGCATGAGCAAAAACCTGTTCTTAAGATAATTGCTGGTTGGGCGGCAGTGGTTAGTATTTTAACTGTGGTATTTACTTTTTCTCGAGGTGGTTTTATAGGATTAATGGTTGCGCTAATCATATTTGCGTTCCTTAATCCGCCGCGCCCAGTTGATGTGGTCTTTGCAATAGCTTTGGGAGTCGGTCTATTATTTTTTATTCCATCATCTTATTATGATCGGGTCCTTACATTAAATAGTCTTTTACCTGGGCAAAACGGTGAAGGAATTAATGTTCGTCAAGATAATGCCATTCAGGGGCGTGCTAGTCAAGCTCTTACTGCTTGGTCAATGATTAAGCAATATCCCTTGCTGGGGGTGGGGTTGAATAATTTTTCTTCGCGTTATCAGGAATTTTCGAAGGAGATTGGGCTTGCCCCCTCTGCTTCGGCCCGGTCATTACATAATTTGTACCTGGAAGTGGCGACAGAAACTGGAATTCTCGGTTTTTCAGCTTTCTTTATGATTATCTGGCTGGCTGTGAGGTCAATCATAAATGCCAGAAGAATATTCCTTGAAACTTCAAATGATGATTATGCCAATCTGACGATTGGATTGGCGGCGGGTTTTGGTGGTTACTTAATGGCAGCGTTTTTTGTGCACTCTGCATATCCGCGGCAATATTATCTATTGATTGGAATAGTTTTTTCATTACCATTGATTGCGGAACAATTGCGGGCTGCGTTGAATGGGAATAAGGCGCAAGGCTCTATTTATTATGATGATAAACGAACCTAATCAGCCGAGTGACCTGAAACAAAAAACTATAAAAGGAATTTTTTGGTCCTATCTTTCTTTTATCGGTGGAAAGGGATTGACTTTTGTCACAACAATTATTCTGGCCCGTTTGTTATTGCCGGAACAGTTTGGGATTATTGGTTACTGTCTTATCGCCATCCAGTATTTGGATATTTTAAATTCTGCCGGGATAAATAGTTCGCTAATTGCCCGCCGAGAGAATTTGGAGGAAGCCGCAAATGCGGCTTTTGTGGCAAATATTCTTTTGGGCTCAATTTCCTTCGGGTTGACCTGGGTACTCGCTCCATCCATTGCAGTTTTTTTTAAAACAGAAGAAATTGTCCCGGTGCTCCGCGTTCTTGGGTTGAGCCTGCCAATAAGCGGGCTTGGTTTAGTGCCAGACGCCCTGCTTCATCGGGAATTGCGCTTTCGCACCATACTTATCCCCGACATTAGCCGCAATTTCATGAAAGGCTTGATCTCCATTATTCTTGCTTTGTTTGGAATGGGAGTCTGGAGTCTTGTTTGGGGACAGATTGCCGGCGTATTTACAGGAACGGTTCTTGCGTGGCTGTTAGCTGGGTGGAGGCCGAGCTGGCGCTTCAACCCTGAAGCGACTCGCGCCATCGCAAGTTATGGATTTCACATTGTGTTGGTTGAAATAGCCGGGGCGTTTCGAAATAATGTTGATTACCTGCTAGTAGGCCGCATTCTTGGAGCGGCCGCGCTTGGTTATTACACCATGTCTTTTCGAATTCCCGAGCTGCTGATTCGAAGTTTGAACAATGTAATCGGCAATGTTTCGTTACCTACGCTGGCAATAACTCAATCAGATCACGAGAAACTCCACTCCTTTTATTTCGGCTATATTCGGTACCTTTCTGTTTTTGTCGCACCAATTGCGGTTGGTTTGTCTATGACCGCTGCATTGTTCATTCCACTGTTTTTATCTGATAAGTGGCAGCCGGCTGTTATCCCCACTACTTTTATCTCTTTGGCACTGGGCATCTCGGCTTTGGGTTATGTTCCAGGAGTGTTGTATAAAGCTGTCGGCCGTCCCGAGATATTAAACCGTTTAGCTCTTATCAAGATCCCTTTGGCAGTTTTCATATTGTGGTATTCAACTCGTTGGGGGATCAATGGGGTAGCTATGGGTCAAATTTCCATTAGTATAATTTCTGTGTCTCTTGATACATTGATTGCAAATTACCTTATGCATTTCCGAATTCAAGATTTGCTTAAGGCTGTTGTCCCTGCGGTTTCTGCGGCTTTTGTGATGGCAATCGCCCTGTTTATTATTAATTTATTTCCACTTTCAGGCTTCTTGGAATTTATCATTAAAATTCTGGTCGGCGTGCTTGTATACTTTGGGATGTTATGGTTGGTTGCTCGTGAGACAGTGTCTAATGGAATACGCATGCTCCAACGCACATTCTTGAAAATAGGTCGACCTGCTTCTGTCGAGATTGTTTCCAATGATTGAAACACGTGTTAGCGCCATTATTACTGCTTATAATAGCGAGTTATTTGTTGAGGATGCAATTTTAAGCGTATTGCGGCAGAGCCGCCCTGTGGATGAGATTGTGGTTATTGATGATGGCTCAACTGATAACACTGCCACAGTTGCCGCAAAATTCTTGGATCAGGGTGTCCGGTACTTTTATCAAGAGAATCAGGGCCCAAGCGCGGCCCGCAACCGCGGTATTCAGGAAACCAGCGGAGATTTGCTTGCTTTTCTTGATGCAGATGACACGTGGCTTGAAAATAAAAACCAAATTCAAGTGGAGTACTTATTAAGCCATCCGAAGATTGTTATGGTTAGTGGTTTAAGATGGAGATTCGACGGAACGGAAGACACCCGACGCGTGTCAGGACAAACACCTAAAAATAGTGAAATTCTACGGCGGGATATCGTAATCCATAATTTGATTGGAAATCCATCCATGATCACAGTGCGTCGCGGGGCATTTGAGACAGTAGGTCTTTTTG
>JABFSL010000120.1 GCA_013140605.1 Anaerolineales bacterium | reverse complement strand
GGCTTCCTTCAGGATGTTTACGATCTGGCTTTCTGAAAACTTCGATTTCTTCATGTGGATCTCTCCTGGCTCTATTTTGCCATGATTTTTCCACTTCTCTTTGGTATGATTTTACGGGATGGTTACCAGACCAGCATTTCGCTAGTCTCTTTATTTATTACAATATACTATCAAGATAATCCAGAAATACTATAACTTGTTTCAGAATTTCTGTGAAGACTTCTATAAAATTATTTTTATCTAATCCAAATTCATGTGCTGCCTTTAGATAATTATCACTTTTGCGATGGGCAGACCCTGTTGAACGCAATTCCTGCAGGCTTCTCAGAAACTTTATATGTTCTACATAATCTTTATAACCATTAGACTCTAAATATTTTTCTAACTTTGATATTCCTTTTAAACTGGATATGTCTTCGACAACATTTTTCCTGATTTCTTGTTCATTAAGCGAATCGATAATTACTTTTGTCAATGAAAGAATTTGGGAATCAAACTCTATTTGTGTATTTTTAAGAGGTACTCGCAATCCAGTAAAGTGATATTCGTCACCTTCATTCAAACTCTTAAAAAGAGACCAACCAAATTTAGTTGCCCATTTCTCTTGCATTTGCACAAACGTGTTTTTAAAGACTAAATCTACTGTTTCGGGATCAGCAAACTCTGCCAAAAAGAATCTTTTAAAAATTGCTTCGCTAAATCCTCCTGCTGGAGGAATATTGAAACTTTTCCAATACATCTGTTCAGCGTGCGAAAGATATCCTAAATCACCTAAAAGAACAATAACATAATCATCGTGGTGGTTATCCATGTGTAAGCCCCAAAGGCCGCCACACCTTAAGTAGCCATCTTCTACTAAAAATTTTTCAGGATCATCATAATATTTATGTAACACTTCTTTGCTAAAAGAAACTGGTGTTACATAAAGTGGAGCATCAGGGTTTTTACCAAAAAAGTTCGCCAATTTATCTGGGTTACAGGTGAAATAAGCATCTCTTCCATTTGCATCCTGACCAAATATAAATTCTTGATACAGCCTTTCTTCTTCAAAAGGATAAATACCTGTATCTTCTTTGCGCATTCCCGTTATTATTTTTTTACCCAGCATTCTGGAGAATGCTTTTTTATTACTAGAAAAATCTTCGTTTCTATACCAAAACCCAAAATGATATAAATCTTCTCTTCGATCGATGTTATCGCCCTCTTTTAAGAGACCTATATCCTCTGCATTTTCATTTATAAATCTTGTTGTTTCAAAATAAATTCCTAAACTCATATCTTTGAAGGCCAGGTATTGTTTGACATATTTCAGTTTGACTTTGATTTCGCTATCAGAAACTGTTATTACTTCTTCCTCTCGTCCATCATCGCTAATTTTAATGTAACGGTTTTTAGGGACATCATGATAAAGGTTGTGAAAATGAATAAACTCTTGAGAAACTTCTGTGTAGCTTGGCTTAACACCGTGAAAATCCCTTACTAAAACAAGCGGCTCTAAACCTGATGAAACACCAAAACGCAAATATAAAGCTTGATTAATGTTTTCGGAATCTGTTTCTGTGCTAGGAATACCAAAATATGGAAATGAAAAATCGAATTCAATTTTATCTAAGACTTCATCCGTCTCGCCATTTGGGATAAGTGCAGAATAAAAGAACATATCTTCATTATCATTTTTGGCATTCTGATAAACCGTAATCCAAGGTTCTTTGCCTAAAGATCCCCTTATGATTTTTTTTATATCTTCCTGTAAAAACCATTCTGCTTTTGTCATAACTGTGTTCCTGTCTTGAAATATCCCCAACAACGTTATACAAGTTTTGTGTAGGATTTATGAAATTATAGCACCCAATATAAACTGCCAAAATCCTAGCATAGACACACGCTAGCAGGTGAGTGGTTCCCTTCATCCTTTGAATACCTCCCCCAACTCAAGTGTGAATTATGAAGGATGGCATCTTGACAACTTACTAACTAGTAAGTAAAATCCCGTTAATGGTCAAGATAGAAAATTCCAAAAGGACAATCTTGAATCTAGCCGAATCCTTGTTGCAGGATAAAGGCTTCAATGGCTTTAGCTATGCTCACATCGCGTCTGAGCTTGGCGTGAAGAATGCGGCCATTCATTATCACTTTCCTTCCAAAGAGGATTTGGGATGTACGGTGATCCAGCGCTATCGGGACCGTTTCAAGTTGTGGATCAACAATGCGCGTGTAAAAGATCTCGCCCCTATAGATAAATTGAATTGGTTCCTTGGCATTTACACAGACATGCGCGCAGATAAAGGCAAGGTCTGTTTGGTTGGGTCACTGGAAGCCGAGTTCAATTCGATCCCTGAAGTATTGCAAGGCGAAGTTGAAGCATTGCATAAGGAATTGCTCGCATGGCTGCAAGCCATGCTGGCAGAAGGAAGAGATGCGGGTGTCTTCAACTTCAACGGCGAGCCGGCCAGTAAGGCGGCGTTGATCCTGTCCAGTTTGCAGGGCGGTTTGCAAATGGCACGTGCCTTGGGGACGAAGAAATTTCGTGATGTTGTTGAACAACTGAAACTGGATTTGATCGTCTAAAATTTTTTTGTAGTCAAAACTTACCAGATAGTAAGTATTTTAATAAGGAGAACCCATGACAACTTTAGAACCGACAACAAAATATCAAGCCATCGTCAAGAAGGTTTATCAGGCTTTTTTCAGCCCATCGCAGTATGAGGTGAAGTCAGTGGATCGCGAGATCATCGAACGCGGGAATAATTATCGCATCCCGTTTGATGGCGGAGAGCTGGCGGTCACAACCTGGGGCGATGCTGGTCCCTCCGTTTTGCTGATGCATGGCTGGGGCGGCGCCCGCGCGCAAATGACCGGCTTTGTTGAACCGTTGTTAGCGGCTGGGTATCGCGTTGTGGCTTATGACCAGCCCGCGCATGGCGAATCAGATGGGACGATGACCAACCTCCTCGAGATCGCACCAACCATGGATTTGATCATGAAGCGTGAAGGAGAGTTTGATGCGGTCATTGCCCACTCGTTTGGGACCTTGATCACGTCTTATGCACTCGTCAAGAGAAATTTCCCGCCTCCTTCCAGACTGGTATATTTCGGTGCTTTCAACCGGCTTTTGGACTCCCTTCCGCGTTTTCAAGTTCTGGCAAATTTACCGGACGAGATCATTGATGGATTACGCAATATGATCTATGAAAACTTTGGGAAGGATGTGCTGGATGAAATTGTGAATGAGACTCTCGCGCCGCAGATCCACATCCCCGCTTTGATGTTCCATGACAAGGCGGATAATGTCACTCCGGTGGAAGATAGCCGTGCCATTGCGCGAGTTTGGAAGAATGCGCAATTCGTTGAAACCGACGGCCTGGGCCATCGAGGGGCGCTGCAGTCAAAAGAAATTCATGAACAGGTTGTGAAGTTTTTGAAAAGCTGACCTGGCGGATAAACAAAATGGACTCGAAATCGAGTCCATTTTGTTGTGTTAATTTATAGCATATGAAAACTGATACGAAGCTGCGTCCTACTTATTTCGATCAACTACAGCCTTGACCAACTTCACTGCGATACTGCCGCCGGGCACAAATGTACCAACAGCATCAGCGGTCACATCGAACAGGAAATCACGGGTAATGATGCCCTTGATCTGGTCGCTCCACTTTTTGCCGCCCGTGTTTACTTCCCCGGTAAGAGCATCGAATTCGACAATCACTTTTTTGTTCTTCGCCGCCCATTCATATTCGAAAGCGTAAACGGGGCGGAAGTTGAGATCAACAGTCTCGATATCCACCCGTTCCTCATGCACCGCCTGTGCGTTTTTTACAGGCCGAACGACTTCAGTCGTCACCTGGCGTACCACAGCGGTTGCCCGAACCTGTGGTGGAATGAGCAATATCCCTTCGGGATTGAATGTGCTTAGATCGGAAATTTCAACCCTGGTGAAATTCGCATATTTCTGGAAGTCTACTTTTGTCCCAGTGACGCCATCGAACGTCTGCTGGATGCGGAGTTCCTGTGTGCAATGCTCGGTGGCGGCGAGCTTGAAAGCGGGATCGCCTTTAGGTTGAGGCGAGGCAGGCAACTCCTGACCTAAAACGGTTACGCTTTTTACATCCTTCCAGCCGGTGGTAATAATGTAGGTGGAAGTGCGATCATATGTTGTTCTCGATGAGGCCGCCACCAGCCAGAACGGCTCGAGTCGATTCTCTGTTGTGATCAGTTGAAGTTCCTCTGGTTTGGGACGTGATAGCAGCGCCCCTACCATGCCCGCGACCAGATTCATCTTCTTTTGCTCTATGCGGTCACGGGCTGTATCTACATTGATCTGGGGAGTGAGGGTATAAGCATGTTCGGTTGGGAGATAGATTTCCATAAGGTCTCCTATGATTAAGCTGATGGTTAACTGTACGGATAAAAATCAATATCCGCAGTATAGCACTTTTGTAACACGATGGAGTTGATTTATCTTTCCTGAATATTTTCAAAGCAAAAATTACAGCATCAGCAAACTTCCATATGGGGCAAGGTCATGTATACTCGGAAAAAATCAGAAAGGATAAATAACATGAAAATCGCATTGATCTTCTTCTTTGCAGTCGTCAGTGAAGTAACAGCCACCACCGCCCTAAAATTTTCAGAGGGATTTACAAAACTTGTACCCAGCCTGGTCGTTGTTGTGGGATATGGCTTGTCGTTTTATCTGCTCTCGCTAAGTTTAAAAGTCATCCCGATTGGGACAGCGTACGCGCTTTGGTCAGGGATAGGCATTGTGTTGACAGTGATCGTGGGTGCAGTCCTTTGGCGCGAGCAAATGGATTGGGCGCGCGGTATTGGCATCACGCTTATCATCAGCGGCATTCTGGTTATCAACCTGTTTTCAAAAGTCACAGCCCATTGAATCTTCAATTACGGATCAATTACAGAGTATCGCATAATTTGGTAGACAAAAGTTCCGATTTCACTTCGTAATTTTCAACGAAAAGTTTACTTAATAGACTTTATCGGAAATTAAATCGGGACGCTGATTCACGCAGAAAACGCAGATTTTTCTTTTTTGAATCAGCGAAAATCAGCGTTTTTCAGCGTCCAAAACAGGCTCTTTGCTTATTACCCATAAAGTCTAATTATGAGACAAGCGATAATCTCTCCCTACGGCGCGCAATTCCACAGGTAGATCGGGTGATCTGCCCAGAAAAATTCACTGGACGAAAAGCCAAAACTTACCTGTGTGCTGTCGGGGAGAAAAGCAAAAGTCAGGTCTTTTAATTCAGCATCGGCGGGAATATCGAAACGCAGCCAGGCATCCACCTCTGCGTCTGGATCAATAACCGTACTCAAAGCCGTGTAATCGGTATGATCTTTGCGCTGTCCATAGGTTGGCTTAAACTCGGTCTCTCCAAATAGCGCACTGAAATGTTCCTCGGCGGGCAGGTTCTGTCCCTGTTGACCAATATTCTTTAGGATAATGTGGACCCAGAGAAACCTAATATCCGCAGAAGGTTCTCTGCTGGAACCGAATTCCGATACATAGCTGCCTGTGATCTCAGTCTGATCCATGGTTACCTGCAGATCGTTATAAAAGATCGTTTGTCCGCTGGACGCGGGCGTGGGCAGACTTTTATTCTCTGCGGTAACTTGTGGCGTTATTGAAGGCACAGGTGTAGGTGTAACAACACTTGAAGAAGTGCAAGCGGTGACCAGCAAAACTACAAGCAGTAATATTTTTTTCATTCTGTGTACCTGCGTTTATTAATCAACCACATCCCCACAGCCAGTGGAGCCAGCGCCGCCGACCCGCATGGCAGCGATGATGATGGCTTTGAATCAGCTGCGACTGGTGTGGGAGTGAGAACTGGGCGGGGTGTTTCTGTTGCGGGTGGAAGAGGCGTGGCAGTATCGGGTCTCCGCATGGTGATACCCGTCTGCCCATAGAAAGCCGGGTATTCACCA
Source organism: Anaerolineales bacterium (assembly GCA_013140605.1). Lineage (GTDB taxonomy): Bacteria > Chloroflexota > Anaerolineae > Anaerolineales > Villigracilaceae > Villigracilis. Next base: position 25,204 of record JABFSL010000120.1, on the reverse strand, counting down.
GCCTGTAATGCGTCATGATCGAAAAAAAACACTATTCTGGCTGGTTTCCCATCTATACCAACAAAATTAAAAGTGATCGAACTGTCGCCGTTATCCGTCCATGTGCCGATTGAAATTACGACTTCATCAGCGCCCTTGTTTTCCATTTCAGCGGAATAATCGGCGCGCAAGGTCAACTTAAGAACGGCTTGTTTATTATTGGCAAGCGTGATCGTTTCGCTCTGATATGTTCCGGCGAGAGTCTCTGGATCGTAAACAGGAACAATTGTCGGCGTGGGAGGAAGCGCGGTTGGGGTCTGGGTCAGCCAGGGGAAATCATATCCACTCTCGGTTTGAGACATGCCCTGCGGGAACATGAAATAGATCGTATCCGCGATGCTCCGAACAGTATCATCGAAGGGGCTCAACGCCAGCGCAATCCTAATTTCATCCAATGCCCGCACCGCATCAGGCTCAACGATCCCATTCAAAGAATCTACAAACGAATGATAGGCCAGCAATTCCGCGAAGCCCGCGTGCCACTGGGCATCATTTGGGTTGAGCGACAAACATTTTTCGTAGGCATCGATGCTCAATTGATAAAGAGCTTCTCCGCCCTCATCAGTGCGATAGTAACGGGACATCAAAACAATTGATTTATAAGCCTTGCCAAGCTGTCCCCAAACTTCGCTGTCGTTGGGATACTTCGCGGCGTTCGCGCGATCTTCAAGCACCTTTTGCCATGCGGCCGGCGCAACAAGCGCGAACTCCATATTTTGAATTACTTGATACAGGCCGGGTTCGAAGTCTTCAAAATGCCAGCGGACTTCATTTCCCTCAAATGAGCCGCCGGGCGTGGTCTCAGCCCAGCCGATCTGAAAATCCATAATGACGTTTTGCGGGGTCGCTTCATAAGGCAGGCGCAAAATAATATCGGCGCTGCCAATGGTATCCTTCCAGCCTGCGCCCGATTCGAGGATATAGTAAAAGGCGGTATAGGGAGCGTACCCGGAACCCCTCAATTTATATTTGACTTGAATGGGGACATCCCGCCCAACGGGAAAAGTGATGTCAAACTCCGCCCACGGGACGGTCTGACTCGCATCTTCCACATCGGGATAGCTGGTGCGGCGATACTGAATTTGTGTTCCAGCGACAGAAACCGTGAAATCGGTGATCTCCGGATATTCTCCGCGCCCATCATTGGCAGAGATCGGGAATCGGACAGCCATGCTCTCGGGATCACTGCCGAGGTTACGCATGGTGAAATCTGCTGTGATGCTGGCGCTGCCCAATCTGCCGTCATTCTGCACATCGATCAACACGGTCTCCGCCATCATCCGCACCTGCGTTGACTCTGTCCCCGGCTGCGGGTTCGAACCGGGCGGGTTGATCGGCGGAGCGACATCCGCAAGAGCATTGGAAGGAAATGTAAACAGCATAACGGTCAAAAGAATAATGGCGAGTTTTTTCATGTTTATTCCCTTCGGTATGGTTCTTCGCGAATGACATCGGTTTTTTTATTCATAAGGAACTCCTGATGAATTATACGTTTAAACGAACAACTTCCCCCGCAGAATTCCATGAGGGAAGTTGTTCGCCAGCTCTAACTTATAAACTTTATTTTTCAGGAGCTACAGGAGGAGGCGGAGTCTCTTTTTGCTTGTTGCTGTTCTTCTTGATCTCTTTTTGGCGGTCTTTTTCGGCCTTCTTCTTTTTCTTGTCCAACTCTTTTTTGCGCTTTTCGTACTGATAATTTACTGCTGGCATCGGTTTCTCCTTCTGGGGTTTAATTCCATATAAATGGGGGGAACTTCACGAAATGTTATTTATCATTATAGCACCCATACCAGCCGATAAAACGCGCGAATCCTATTCCTTTGTCACAGCCGTCATATTCATGGTTAGCAGAACGCCGGGTTTCGGCAGTTCATTCACTCCGACCACAGTCCGCGCCGGACGGTGACTGCCCATTTTTTCAACATAAGCCCGATTCATTTCTTCGAAATCCCGCATATTTTTGAGGAAGATATTGATATGCGCAACATGACTCAAATCAGACCCCACGCTCTCGAGCATAACTCGGAAGGATTCCAATATCTGTTTCGTTTGTGAGTACACATCGCTTCCTGCCAGCTGACCTGTGGCCGGGTCCACGCCAGCGGTTCCTCCCACGCTGATAAATTGCCCGACCTTCGCGATGTGATTGTACGGCCCAATGGGAGTGGGCGTATTGGGCGGCGTCGAAGTTTCGACTACAGGTGACATATTTCTATCTCCAATTTTATTTACTTTTTCTTTTTCGCCGGCACAGGGAGTTCCTCGGCTGTGATGTTGATCAACTCGCCCAGCCATTGTCCATTTTTTATCTTCGCATTTGAAATCAAAAAATTTGGCTTCGCGCCGGGGTAAGGCGACTCTTCCACAACTTCACCGATATAAATCCTGCCGCGAGTTGTGGGCTTGACGAAGAGCTTGTCATCACAGACCGAAGCAACCATTTTCCCGTTGCAATATATTCCATACTCGCCAAACATCTTTTTATAGGACACCTCCCCCGCGCCCAACATTTGAGCGACTATAAAATCCACTGTACTTTGAGTTGATGACATTTGATTCTCCTAAAATAGAGCGTACTTCACCACTTACTGATACGCTCTCGCCGGTCTTTGATCTGTATCGCGCCAGCAAGCAGGATTACCGCCTTTTCCTTGATATGAGAATGCCGCTATTTTTAAAATGTTCATGATGATCCTCCGAAATGAGCGTGCTCCTGAGGTTTCCGCCGACCTTTCATATGGTCTAACACTCCCATAAATAAACACTCAACTTCCCAAATTCCTGAAATCCAAGCCTGCGATAGACTTTGTATCCCATCTGCGACGCTTGCAGGATGCCAATGCGATGTTCCATTCTGCGCGCCTCAAGCAAAGGAGCCAGTGTAATGGCGGTTCCAATTCCCTGCCCGCGTACATTTGGGAGACATATCACATTGTAGATACCGGCCACCCCTGCGGAGAGGAATAACTGCGATGTAGCGACTGGTTCACCGTCCAATAATGCAAGATAGGTTCGGAAGGGCTGCTCCAGGACCGCATCGGTAAATATGTCACACCAGGTACTTTCACTCCTGGCAGGAACGCCAAACCCTATGCTGGCAATGTGGATCCATTGCTCCAGGCTCCTTTTATCCTCAACCGGGATGATCCTCAGTCCGGCTGGCATGGAACTATCTTCCGGTAACTCCATCAAATCCGCCGCCATCTCGATTGCAAACGATTCCCTGAAAGTCAAACCGTGGGCAAGCAGTTGATTTTTCAATTCTGTTGCCGGCAATCCTTCTTTGGCCAGCCAGGAAAGCCTGCCGATGTTCATATCCTTGAAATGAGTCAGCGCGTTCCCAATCAGCAGGTCTATTCCATACGGCGGCAATTCTGTGCATAGCACCAGGTTCATAAAATGATCTGGTACATCTGTAATCAACCATGTCAAATAGCGGCCAATGGATAATTCCGCGCGGGGTGAGCGCCCAAGGAAGTAATGGTAATTCTCCCAATTGGCCTTGATCGCTGATCGTACTGATGGAGTTTCCGAAAAATCTGTGAGGATATCTTCCATGGCAACTATTACCTTTAAAGTTTGATCGAATCTGCTTAATCGATTATATGGATATATAGGTTGGGATACAAGGGCGTACGGTCAACTCTTTGACAGCCTCCGAAGGATTAATTAAAAAAACAAGCCGTGCTCATCACACGGCCTGTTCACCAATTCCTACTCACTATTCTCTTTCGCTAATCCAACTTCCCTGTGACCATAGCCATCTTCACCTCCCCAATGGCCTTCGTGATCTTAATATCACGCGGACAAGCCTCTGTGCAGTTATACGCCGTATGACAGCGCACCGTTCCATCTGTCTCACTCAAAATGTGCAGACGCTGTGAAGCGCCTTCGTCGCGGCTGTCGAAGATAAAGCGATGCGCGGCGACAATTGCAGCGGGGCCATAATACGCGTCGTTCGCCCAATACGATGGGCAGGATGTTGTGCAGGCCGCGCACAAAATACACTTCGTTGATTCATCGAAACGCGCGCGGTTTTCAGGGCTTTGCAAACGTTCTTTCCCATCGGCTGGCAGCGGACTGTCGTTGATCAAATATGGAAGCATCTTCTTGTAGTTATCGAAGAACGGGTCCATATCCACGATCAAATCTTTTTTAACTTTCAAGCCAAGCACAGGTTCAACTGTAATATTTGCGCCCACATCGCGCACCAAAGTTTTGCACGCCAGATGATTGCGGCCATTGATCCGCATTGCATCCGAGCCGCACACGCCGTGCGCACACGAACGGCGGAACGCCAGCGAACCATCGGTTTTGCCTTTCACCAACTCAAGCACATCCAACACGCGGTCATTCTCATCGCCTTCCACTACATAAGTTTCGTAATGGCCGCGCGTGTCTTTCTCAGGATCGTAACGGAAGATTTTGATTGTGATTTCCATAAAGTATCTCCTTTCGTCATTGCGAGGAGGGCGATCTTCCCGACGAAGCAATCTCAAACATAATGATTGAGATTGCTTCGGGCGAAGAACAAGAACGCCCTCGCAATGACGGAATTTAGATATTAATACACTCGCGCCTTGGGTTGGTGTTTAGTGATAACCACGGGCTTGTAATCAATTTCCAACTTGCCGTTCTTGTTCCACACCAGCGTGTGCTTGAGCCAGTTCTTGTCATCGCGCTCAGGGAAATCTTCGCGTGAATGTCCGCCGCGGCTCTCTTTGCGATTCAACGCGCTCAACGCAACCACCTCAGCGATGTCAAGCAGGTTGCCAAACTCCCACGCGTTCAGCAATTCGGTGTTGAAGATCTTGCCTGTGTCGCTTACGGTCACATCTTTGAAACGCTTCTTTAATTCACGCACTTTTTCCAAAGCGGATTGCATGTCTTTTTCATTTCTATAAATGCCGACATCTGCGAACATGACCTTCTTCATCTCGTTGGACAGGTCGAACACGTTTTCCTTGCCTGACCCATTTCGTAGCGCATCAAATTCGGACCGTGCGGCTGATTCAGCGTTCTCTGGCAGTTTCTCAAATTCAGCAGTTTTCACATACTCGGCAGCGCGCAATCCCGCGTGCTTGCCGAAGACAACGATGTCAAGCAGGGAATTACATCCCAGGCGGTTTCCGCCATGCACCGAAACACACGCGCACTCGCCTGCCGCATAAAGCCCGGGCATGACCGTATTCTTATCGTCAATAACAACTTCGCCAAATTTATTTGTGGGAATGCCGCCCATTGTGTAATGCGCCGTCGGTTGGATTGGCATCATCTGTGTGACCGGGTCAACGCCCAGATAAACGCGGCAGAAATCAATAATATCGGGCAGTTTCTTTAAGACTTGTTCAGCCGTCAGATTAAATTTGGAGCCGTCAGGATTTGTGCGGCCATCTTCCGCCGCAAACTTGTTCACAGTCTCAGGCCGAATATCGAGATAGACGTAGTTCTTGCCGTCCACACCGCGCCCCTCTTTGATCTCTGTATAAATGGCGCGGCTGACCACATCTCGCGAAGCCAGGTCCTTGATGGTCGGCGCGTACCTGGGCATGAAACGCTCGCCCTTGCCGTTGATCAACACACCGCCTTCGCCGCGCACACCTTCTGTAATCAGAATGCCGAGTTTATAAATCCCCGTCGGATGGAATTGGAAGAATTCCATATCCTCCAGCGGAATTCCCTTGCGGAACAGGATCGCCGCGCCGTCACCCGTATAAGCATACGCATTGGATGTAACCTCGAAAATTCGGCCATGCCCGCCTGTGGCGAAGATGACAGCTTTCGCATGGATGGTGTGCAATTCGCCTGTGGAGAGTTCCACCGCCACCACGCCCGCAGCTTTGCCATTGACCATGATGAAATCAAGCACCTGATATTCATCGAAGAAATTAACTTTGTTCTTCAGGCACTGTTGATACAGCGTTTGCAGGATCATATGCCCCGTGCGGTCTGCGGCGTGCGCGGCTCTTCTAACGGGTTTGCCAGTTTCATTGTTGGTGTGCCCGCCAAACGGTCGCTGTGAGATGCGGCCTTCGGGGGTTCTGTCAAATGGAAGCCCCATATTTTCCAATTCGATCACGGCTTGCGGCGCTTCACTCGTCATGAATTCAATCGCATCCTGATCGCCCAAATAATCCGATCCTTTGACCGTATCGTACATATGCCAGGCAGGATTGTCGCCTTCACTGTTGCCAAGCGCGGCCGCAATGCCGCCCTGCGCCGCACCCGTGTGAGAACGCGTGGGATACATCTTGCTGATAACAGCGGTCTTTGCCGTCCTGGATGCGTACAGACCCGCCATGAGTCCCGCCCCGCCGCCGCCGACAACGACCACATCAAATTGATGAACTTTTGCCATGAATTATTCCTCTTTGACAATGGACAATTGACCGTGGACTCATATCGTCCATTGTCTATCATCCACGGTCAGATATTATGCAGTCCAGATAATATACAACCCAATGGGGGCGACGATAATGTAACCGAGCAGATTCAGGATGCGGATCCATTGCCGTTGGGAAACCGTGGCAAAATAATCATCCAGAACAACGATCACACCATGCATGCCATGTGATGATGCGGTTAGGAACATTCCGCTTGCCACCAATCGCCAGAAGGTCGATGCCCACGGAGCGATATCTGGAACGTTCGTATATTGCACATGACCGGGGTTGGTAATCAGCGCCCAGCGTAAAACCTCAATGAAACTCATCTGGTTTAAGGCACCCATCACAAGCGCGCCCACCACGCCAACAAGAAGAAAGAAGTACATTCCCAAGGCTGTCAGGCGGGTGAAGGCCCACATGAAGGTTTCAAAACTCATGCCCCGTTTTGAAAGAGGAAGGGTTCGTGGTTTTGCCTGAGTCATCAAAGCCTCCCGATTGCGGTGGTGATGATGGTGACCACGGCAAAACTGTAAAGCACGATAAAGATAATCCACTCGATCATGATCGCCCTGCGGTGATGCAGGATCAGACCCGGAAACAAATCCAGGATCGTGATGCGCATGCCATTAATGGCATGGAAGAGCACGCAAAAAATGACGAATATCTGAAAAACCGGGCTGATATAAATATCGCCAATGACGTCGCCGATTTTCCAGCCTCTCCCCTCCACAAAGGTGGCAAGAATATGTATCGTAATGAAAATAGCCATCCCCATCCCGCCAATGCGATGCAGGATATAGGTCAAAAACGGACCTTGTCCCTTGTATCGCAGAGCCGTCATCAGGCTTACATCCCTTTTCAAGCCCATTGAAATCTCCTTGGTGAAATAATTTTTATTTGTAACTTCAAACACAAAATACTATTTTACTCTTGTAATAGTTGAAACGCCAGTTTTTATTTTTAAGCCTGCTTTTATTACAAAAAAGCCGTATCAGCAACGATACGGCTTTTTAATTTATCCTTTCCTACACAGTCCTTGGCGGCGGAGCGAACTCCTCGATAGCCTTGACCACATCCGCCAAAGGCATGACCCTTGCCAGTGATGATTTCTTTTTGCCGAATCCAATGCTGTCCAGCACCAATGTGCGCTTGAGCAGTTGAATACCGAAGGCAGGGTCAACGCCCTTGGGGCAAGCCTGTGAACACGCGCCCGCCATGTGGCATTGATACAGTCCATGGAATGCGTCAATGGCTTCGAGGCGCTCCTGCAAGCCGCAATCACGGTTGTCGACGGTGTAGCGGTAGGCTTGCGCCAATGCCTGAGGTCCAAGGAAGAGCGGATCTGTTGCGACGGTGGGGCAGGCCGCGAGGCACAATCCACATTTGATGCAGAAGGTGAACTGGCTGTACTCATCCCGCTGTTCGGGAGTTTGAATGAATTCACCCGTCGGCTCGTCAATTTCCTTTGAGTTGCTGAGGATGATGAACGGTTTGATGGCGGCATGCTTCTGGATCAGCGGTTCCAAATTCGGGACAAGGTCTTTGACGTTGTCATAGTTCGGCAGCGGAGCGACGGTCACAACATCCGTGCCAAGGTGCAGCACCTGGGTCTGACAGGCGAGCATCGGCAGATGATTGATGAACATTCCGCATGAACCGCAGACTCCCATACGGCAGGATGAACGCCACGCCAGAGTCGGCGCCTGCTCTGCTTTGATCTCGTGCAGAGCCTCGAGCACGGTCATGCCATCGGGGACATTCAGTTTATGTTCCTCCCAATGCGGAATGGTGTCCACATCAGGGTCATAGCGGCGGATGCGAAATGTGATCGGTTTTGTGTCAGTCATGTCTCATACTCCAGGGTGAACGAACGTCCACCAGGTCACATACGTGCCAAGTGCAAAAATAAGTACGCCAACCGTTAAAATGCCCCAATCCACAACCTTCGCCAATGCAGGCGAAAGCGGCAATTCGCGGATGATCCCGCGTGTGCCGTACAGTCCATGATACAGACCCGCCGCAAGCAGGAGGATATACACAACAAACTGAGCCGTGCTTTTGCCGCGTTCGATCATCGTCGCAAAATCACGCGCCTTTTCCACGCTCATTCCGTAAAAGACAGGTGCATAGTGCTGGACAGCGAAGTGCATACCAAGCAAAACGGCAATGACTGGAATGACCAGAATATGTAAAGACCATAAACGAGTTTCACGCATGAGATACTCCTACTTGAAGAACAAGCTCGAACCGCCCAGCGCCATCAACAGCCCAGCCAGCAGCATGATGATGTACGTTAAAGGGCGGTGCTTCATAACAGATGATTTATACGGGAAGATGGGCTCCTGCGGCTTGCCCAAAAAGAAACCCAGTTCCACCAACAGCAAACGCACACCGTTCATCGCATGGAAAACCGCCGCCGCAAAAAGCAAATACTCGACGATCTTGAACACGGGCGAAGCGAACAATCCCATCAATGCCGCCCAAGCTTCCTCGCCGCGCATACGATTTGCAGTCTCGATGATGTGCAGAACCATGTACGCGATCAATCCCAGCCCCGAAAGGCGGTGGCCAATGTACAAGTAGCGTTCAAATGTATAGTTGCCCGCGTACACCCAGCCCTTGAGTCCGAGTCTGTTGTTATAAGCAGTAGGTTTATTTGCCATGATTAGTACTTCCTTTCGACAGGCTTCCACATTGAAATATCCACTTTGCTGTAATCCAATTTCGGTCCAGCTTCGGTGTAATTCGCCATGGTGTGCTTCAACCAATTCTCATCGTCGCGCACCTTGTAATCGCGCCGGGCATGTCCGCCGCGCGATTCGGTCCTCGTCAATGCGCCGATTGTGGCAACTTCCGCCACGTCGATCATGAATCCAGTTTCGACGGCACGCTCAAGATCGGTGTTGTAGCGCAGGCTCTTATCCTTCAACGAAATGGACTTGTAGCGTTCCTTCAATTCGCGGATCTTCTTCAAGCCCGCTTCCATTTGCTCGCCTGTGCGGAAGACGCCCATCGTGGCATCGAGATTCTTTCTTAATTCTTTTCGGATTTGATAATGGTCTTCGGTGCCTTTGGACTGGATCAGCGCTTCGATCTTCGCCCATTCCTGATCGGCCGTCTTTGGCATATCCGGCATTGACGCATTCGCGCAATAGCGAGCTGCTTCCTCACCTGCCACACGTCCCCACACCAGACATTCCGCCGTGGAGTTCGCACCGAGTCTGTTCGCGCCGTGTAAGGAAACGCAGGATACTTCACCTGCCGCCCAGATATTCTCAACAGGCGTATGTCCCTTGATGTCGGTGTGTACGCCGCCCATGGTGTAATGCGCCACAGGGCGGATCGGGATCGGCTTCTCGATTGGGTCAAGCCCAATGTGTTTGATGGTCACTTCACGGATGAGCGGGAGGCGCTCGAGTAGTTTTGCCCTGCCAAGGTGGCGCAGATCCAAATGAATGAAGTCCAAACCCTCAGGCCCAGGGAAGCCGCGACCTGCTTCGATCTCGGTCATCTCTGAACGCGAGACCATGTCGCGCGGCGCGAGTTCCATTTTCGAGGGAGCGTAATTCCCCATGAAACGCTCACCCTTTGAGTTAAGTAGTGTTCCGCCTTCGCCGCGGCAGGCTTCGGTCATCAAAATACCGCTTGGGATAAGCCCCGTCGGGTGGAATTGGATGAATTCCATATCCTTGAGCGTCAGCCCGGCACGATAGGCCATCGCCAGCCCGTCGCCGGTCACTGTTTCAGAGTAGGTGGTGAATCCAAAGATCTGACCAGCCCCGCCCGTCGCAAGAATGAGCGCCTTGCCGCGAATCAACACGAAGCGGCCGTTGATCATATCGATCATGGTCAAGCCGGCGAAGCGTCCATTTTCGATGAGGATGGATGTGACAAAGCCTTCATCGTAGCGATTAATTTTCTTTGTATGCTTCATCAAGGTGTCGTACAGGGTCTGCATTTCGAGGTGACCCGTCTTATCCGCGGCGAAGACAGCCCGTGGATACGAGTGGCCGCCAAACGGTCGCTGTGCGATGTGACCGTCTTCCGTCCGCGACCAGGGAATGCCCCAGTGATCGAGATGCAAAATTTCCTTGGGCATTTCATGAACAAAAAAATCCACGACATCCTGGTCAGCCAAAAAATCTGAACCTTTGACCGTATCCCAGGCGTGGAGTTCGTAGCTATCGCCCTTATCCTGACGCATGACAGCGGCGGTACCGCCCTCAGCCGCCACGGAATGGGCCCGCATCAATTGTAGTTTCGAGACCAAAGCAATATCCAGCTCCCCTTTGCTTTGTTGGGATGCTTCAAGCGCGGCTCGTAAGCCCGCCAAGCCGGTGCCTAAAATGATCAGGTCGTGATTGTAAACTTCCATTGGCTGTTCTTCTCCTTGCGGAATAAGGTGAATCCATCAATTCGAGATTTATTGTAGTCTTTATCCCTTTTTTGCCTTAGTGATGATTGTCATGGATTGCGCGGAGTGTAGTCACCGTAATTAGGGAATAAAAAAGTCGAGATGCGATCATCCCGACTTTAGGCTTGATACTGGAACTCAGACTCTTGTGCTGACGGTTCGTTTTTCGCTCACCGTGTCGAAGTATCAGTCTGCCTCTTTTGCTTCTTGCGGACTAAAGCCCGCATTCCATTACGCCACCAAAAGAAGAACCAGTCCGATCAATGCGGGCAACGCCTGAATATAAAATATCCTTTTGCTGACTGTGTACGCGCCAAAGAGTCCCGCGATGATGACGGAGCTTAGAAAGAAAATTTTCACTGCGTCATCTGCAAAAATTCCCCAGATCAACCCAGCCGCGAGGAAGCCATTGTACAGCCCCTGATTCGCCGCCAGTGTTTTGGACTGCGCCGCAAATTCAGCAGTAGTGCGGAAGGATTTACGACCCTGGGGCTTTTCCCATAGGAACATTTCCAGTATGAGAAAGTAACCATGCAATAACGCCACGATACCGATAATAATATTTACGATGATGTTCATTTTTTCTCCTTATGAATTCAAACACTCTTATTTTGCATGATGATACACCACAAAAATAAAAGTCGGAACCAATTTGGTTCCGACTTTTGACTTTCAACTTTTTGACTAATTATTACATGTGCTTGATGATCGCGTCACCAAACTCGGAACATTTGACTTCGGTTGCGCCGTCCATCAAACGGGCGAAATCATAAGTTACGGTCTTGGCAGCGACAGCGCCTTCCATACCTTTGACGATCAAATCGGCAACTTCGCCCCAGCCCATGTAGCGGAACATCATTTCGCCGGAGAGAATGACCGAGCCAGGATTCACTTTATCGAGATCGGCATACTTAGGCGCAGTGCCATGAGTCGCTTCAAAGATGGCGTGACCAGTCACATAGTTGATGTTCGCTCCCGGAGCGATACCAATACCGCCAACTTGCGCGGCCAAAGCATCGGAGAGATAGTCACCGTTGAGATTCAAGGTGGCGATCACATCGTAATCTTTCGGGCGGATGAGGGTAAATTGCAGGCTCACATCGGCGATGGAGTCTTTGATCAACAGCATCTTCTTCCACTTGCCGCCGCCGTGGGTGTCCCACAGTTTCAGGGCTTCTTCAATTTCTCCCTTGATGTCATTCTGCTGGGCAGGGCTCATCATGTCGAATCCGGGATCGATCATCTTGGCGTTGTCTTCGATGCTCAAGTCAGCCTTGGCTTCTTTGTTGCCCAGGATCCATGTCTCGCGTTCGGTCACGATCTCATTGCGGAACTCACGTTTGGCAAGCGCATATCCCCAATCCTTGAACGCGCCTTCCGTGAACTTCATGATATTGCCCTTGTGGACAAAATTCACGCTCTTACGTTTGTTATCCAATGCCCATTGAATGGCCGCGCGCACGAGTCGCTCGGTGCCTTCCACTGAAACAGGTTTGATGCCAATGCCGGCTGTTTCGGGGAAGCGCATCTTGGCATATTCCTTCGGGAAGTTTTCCTTGAAGGATTTCATGAACTTGGCGTTGTCTTCGGTGCCAAATTGGAATTCGATGCCGGTATAAATATCTTCGGTGTTCTCGCGGAAGATGACCATGTCTACATGTTCGGGGTGTTTCACTGGGGAAGGCACGCCCGTGTACCAACGCACGGGGCGCTGACAGACATACAGGTCAAGCAATTTGCGAAGCGCCACATTCAATGAACGAATGCCGCCGCCAATCGGTGTGGTCAACGGGCCTTTGATGCCAACCAAAAATTCCTTGAACGCCTCAACGGTCTCATCGGGCAGCCAGCTCTGGAACATCTTGAAGGGCTTCTCTCCCGCGTACACTTCCATCCAATGAATTTTGCGCGTGCCGCCGTATGCCTTCTCCACCGCCGCATCGAACACACGCACAGAAGCGCGCCAAATATCGCGGCCGGTGCCGTCACCTTCAACGAACGGGATGATCGGATTATCGGGAACATTCAACTTCCCATTTTCAATTGTGATCTTCGCCCCGCCTTCGGGGACTGTTACCTGTGTGTATGCCATTTGACTTTCTCCTTTGGAAATTTTGTCGGATTATAACAGCGGACTTTTCATCCTTTCAGTGACAATTGTCACGACATCCCGCATCATTCCCGGCCTGATTCCTGCTCCAGTTTCGATGAATTTTTATTTCCTCTTTTGATATTTCCCTGTATACTTTCGCCATGATCAAACTCCCCGGCTTAATTGACCCGCACGTCCACTTGCGCGAACCAGGCGCGACCCACAAGGAAGATTTTGATTCGGGAACATCCGCTGCTTTGGCGGGTGGGATCACAATGGTGTTGGCAATGCCCAATACCAAGCCCCCCATTTTTGACGCGGACACTCTCGATCTCGCACTGAATGCCGCGAAGCAAAAAGCGCGCTGTGATTACGGACAATTCGTCGGCGCGGGACCGGATAATGCAATCATGGCCGCATCGCTTGCGGACAAAGCGGCCGGGCTAAAAATGTATCTCGACTCCACCTTTGGCGAATTGCGTCTCAATGATATGACATTATGGCAGCCGCACTTTGCAAACTATCCAAAAAATTATCCCCTTGTGGCGCACTCCGAAAGCCGGAGCATGGCAGCGGCAATTTTATTTGCGGCAATTTATGACCGCCCTGTGCATATTGCGCACATTTCCTTGAAAGAGGAAATTTTATTAATAAAAGCTGCGAAGGAAAAAGGAATCAAAGTTACCTGCGAAGTTTGTCCGCATCATCTGTTTATGACTTCATCCTCTCCCTCTGGGAGAGGACAGGGTGAGGGACGGATGGAAGTCCGCCCCCGATTGGCAACTCAAACAGATGTGGATGCGCTTTGGGGAAATCTCGATGTCATTGATTGCTTCGCCACAGATCACGCGCCGCACACTCTGGAAGAAAAAGATTCTGATAACCCGCCACCGGGATTCCCCGGGTTGGAAACTTTCCTTCCACTAATACTCACCGCTGTTGACCATCAAAACTTTACCATGGATGATGTGATTAAGAAGATGTATACCAACCCGAAAAAGATATTCAACCTGCCAGACCAGCCAGAAACATGGGTCGAAGTGGATGAAAATGCAAGCTATGAAATCAGGGCGGAAGAGCAATTCACACGCTGCGGCTGGACTCCGTTTGAAGGCTGGAAGGTAAGAGGAAAAGTCCGCAAGGTGGTTTTGCGCGGCAAAACCGCATTTGAAGATGGGAGGATTTTTGTGAAACCGGGGTATGGAAAAAATATCAGAGGGTAGAAAGAAACGTTATTACCCTTTTATTGCAGTTCTCAATCCCGAAGGCATTATAGAAAGTTGCATAAAAGAATCCAAATCCCGAAGGGATGATATAGGTTTTATAGGCTATGACACCCCTTCGGGGTCACAGGGCTTTTTGTGTAAGGTGACATTGTTAATGAAGATCATGCCAAACTGGAGAAAAATTCAATTTCCACGCGAGAGTTTCGATCCAAAACAAAATGGCGAATAAAAAAACATAAAACGCCGCGCCCTTGAAGATGAATGCGGGAATTGCAAATGAAACGGTAAGCCACGTATAAAGTGACAATCTCTTCCATGATCCGTTTTGTCGAAATGCAAAGCCAAGCACGATCATGGATGGAAATAAAGTAAGCCCAAGCAAAACAAAAGATAGATCGTGTAAACGTCCATGCCAGGTGGCGGGAGTGGAACGAATGGTTGGGTCGGTGGTGAATGCCAGGGAGGCGAGCGCTAAACCGGATAAAACCAGAAGCGCTGATCCTGCCTGAGATGTTGCAGCAGGTTTGAGGTCCGCTTTGAGGCGCAGGGCCAGGATGGCGATGAGGAATCCGCTGATGATAAAGGTCGCAGTCATCACGATCCCATAGGATCCAAGCGCAAGGCCGCTGGGCCAGTCAAATGTTGGATCGTTGATCGGATGCCAGCCCAACCCGCGCAAAAAATCGTACTGAACGATCGTTAGTGTAATAAGCACGAGTGCAAAAATAATTGGGCCGAACAGAATGGTTCGTTTCATGAGTTAATGATAACAGCCTTGCTTTCGCAAGGCTGTTAATTTTTCTTTCAAAGTTCAGGGCTGGGATTTTTTTAGAAGCGGTCTCGTCTGCCGCCGCCACCGCCGCGGTTTCGATCACCGAAATTGCGGGGGCGTTCTTCGCGGGGACGAGCAACATTGACTGTGATATTACGACCCATAAAGTCCTGGCCGTTGAACATATTGATGGCCTTCTGGGCTTCTTCATCAGTGGACATTTCCACGAAGCCGAAACCTTTTGCGCGGCCTGATGCGCGGTCGATAATTAGCGCAACGGAGGTGACAGTACCAGCCTTGCTGAAGTGGGTCTTGATATCCTCTTCACTGGCGGCGTAGGGTAGGTTGCCTACATATAACTTGTTTTCCATCTCGTCTCCAAATTGTTTCAACGTCCAGCCTGAACGATACTGCGCTTATTACAGTGCAGGTGTGGCAAAGTTTATCATAAATTAATCCAAGTTGCCACGTTGCGAATAAAAATTTTCACGCTTCGATTTTTACAATTAAGATAGTGAAAAAGATAACAATTTTTTAAGATTAGAGTACTTGTTCACACAAATGTTATGAGTTATTATCTTTTGGTCAGGGGTGACATTCGCCCCAAAAACCTTATATCTCTTAAGAGGAGAAGATATGAACAAACGTTTAGTTTTCACCCTGCTGGCACTTATCGTTGCTGCGTCAATGATGCTGTCAGCTTGTGGCCCTGCCGCCACCGAGGCTCCTGTTGTTACAGAAGCTCCCGCTACCGAGGCTCCCACAGAAGTCCCAACCGCTACTGAACCGCCTGCTCCCGCTATTGGTTCCGCGGAACACCCGATCAAGGTTTTGTTCGTTCCCTCCGTGGATGCGAACATCATCGTAACCGGTGGTGAAGTAATGGCTGCCGCTTTGAATGAAGCCACTGGCCTGACCTTCGAAGTAACCGTTCCCACTTCCTACGCCGCCACCATTGAAGAAATGTGCGCCTCCCCAGCCGACACCATGGCGTTCATCCCCGGCCTTGGTTATGCCATCGCCAGCCAATTGTGCGGTGTGGATGTAGCCTTTAAAGCCATCCGCTTTGGATATCCCGTTTACTGGGCTGAATATATCGTAGCCCGCGACAGCGAATTCCAGACCCTTGCCGATCTCGAAGGCAAGACTTGGGGTTATGGCGATCAGGGTTCAACCTCTGGTTACATGGTCCCCACCGTTGAATTAGCCGCTGCTGGCATCACCCCCGGTGAACAGGTTCAAACCGGCGGACACAACCAGACCGTAACTGCCGTGTACAACGGCGAAGTTGATTTCGGTACCGTTTTCTATAGTGTTCCTTTGAGCCCGGAAGGCGCTCCCATTTTCACTTATGATGAGTATTTGGCCGGCACAATCACCACCCTGGAACAATACGAAATCCCCGCCGATGTCATCCCGAACTGCGCCCCCGATGCCGAAGGCAAGAAATTGCTCTGCGACGGTTACCGCATTCTTGATGCCCGCGCCAACATCCGCACTGAAGCACCGGATGTAGCACAAAAAGTTCGCATCCTTGCGGTATCCTCTGCGATCCCGAACGACACCCTGTCCTTCGGACCGGAATTCCCCGCTGACGTTCGCGCTCAGATCGAAGAGGCTCTTGCCGCTTTCGCTGAGACCGAAGCCTGGGGAACTTCCATTGGTTCCGCTGATTTCTACGGCTGGTCTGGCATTGCGCCCGCCACCGACGCGGAATATGACATGGTTCGCGCAATGGTTGAAGCCACCGGCTACACAATCAAACCGTAAGTTCCATCAGTTTTAGTAATATTTGGGGCAGGGAAAATTCCCTGCCCCAAATTGTTATTATTTCCAACGATCATTCATTATTTTTTTGAAAGCAGAGGGGTTCGATATATTTTATAATACCTTTGAAGACCCTCAGCGCGGGGACGCGCAGGCATCACAGTTTTCAGGATATTCATTATGCTTCAAATAAAGAACCTGACCAAAATTTATGACGGTGGAGTAAAGGCGCTCGACAACGTCAGCTTTGAAGTGCCAGACGGACAGTTCCTGGCAGTTATCGGGTTGAGCGGATCGGGTAAATCCACTTTGTTGCGCTGTATCAACCGTCTGATCGAACCGACCGAGGGGCAGATCATCTGGAACGGTGAGGATATCACCGCCGCATCGCAGGACGAAATGCGCCGCATCCGACGCAAGATCGGCATGGTCTTCCAACACTTCAACCTTGTCCACCGTTCGAAAGTGATCACAAATGTGCTCGCTGGAAGGCTGGGTTATGTCAACCCGGCCTGGAGTTTGTTGAATCGCTTTCCGAAGGAAGATATTGAGAAGGCGCTCCAACAGCTAAAAAGAGTTGGGATCGCTGAAAAAGCATATCAACGCGCGGATGAACTGAGCGGCGGACAGCAGCAACGCGTTGGCATTGCGCGCGCGCTCATGCAGGACCCGAAAATGGTTCTGGCCGATGAGCCTGTTGCCAGCCTTGACCCTGTCCTCGCGCACAGCATCATGACCCATCTTGAGGATATAAATAAAAATGACGGTGTCAGTGTGTTGTGCAGTTTGCACTTCCTTGATCTGGTACACCGCTACGCTGACAGGGTTGTTGCTCTTAATGAAGGGAAATTGGTGTTTGAAGGTTTGCCAAAAGATATCGACGACAAGAAATTTAAAGAAATCTATGGCCGCGATGCGGAACGGGTAGGATAGGCAATCATGAAAAACAACAAGAAAGCATCCCCCTGGAACTCCATAAAAGTTGGCCTTTTCTCACTCCTCGCGATGGTTATTTTTGCATACGGCTTTCAGATCACAAAAGTTAATTTGGAAGAACTGCGCAGTGAAAACCGTCAGGAAAGTTTGGTCCGTGTCACTCGCGCGCTGGCAAAACCAGAAATCTTTGAATACGAACAAGTTGAAGAGATCGTTAACTTCCCCATTTATGTTCCCTGTCCAACCGATGGCAGTCAGGCACCGGTGCCGGAACATAATGCAACCGAACCTTATATTGTACTTACGCCGTCTTGTGTAAACCCTGGAGAAATTATAGAAGTAGAGGGATTCAATTTCGCTCCATTTACTGTCGGTCCTTTGAGATTCATTCCCGGCAGTGATGTGACCAATGTTGTATCGCTTGGCCGCGAAAATGCCGAGACCGATGCCGATGGACATTTTCTGGTCAGCATGAAAATTCCAGACCGCACCAGCGATGATGTTCAATACATCCGCGCCACACTTCGACGCAATGTGGGGTCTCCACACTTTACACAAACAGCTCGTGATACGTGGAATAAGATCGTTGAAACCGTATTTCTGGCGCTTCTGGCAACCGTTTTTGGAACCGTCCTTGCCATACCACTTAGCTTCATCGCCGCACGCAACTTGATGAAAACGGTCAAAAGCCCGTTGACCAGCATCTCTCTTTCTGTTTTGGGGTGGCCAATTGGGATCTTGATCGGATTCATTGCTGTCCGTTGGGTTGGGAATTTAAGTGCTTCCATCGGCTCGAATGCTTGGGTCAATTTGGCAAGCATCCTGTTATCACCAATACTGGCATGGATCGGTTTGCGTTGGGCTTTGCCTCAAGAAGAGATTAATCGCCCAAGTCAAACAGTAAGGCTGGAACGTCTGGGTGTGATCCTGCTCGTGGTACTGGTCAGTTTTTATGGGTTGTTCCAGTTGGCCAGTCTGGCAATGAGCGCTGGAAAAAACCTGGAAGCATCATTAGGTTCATTTAGTTTTCTGGGATATTTCCTGTTCCAGGTGGGTGATATTGTAGCCATCATCACACCTGCTCTTGGCGCGCTCGCCGCTGGCGGGACCCTTAGCAGTTTCCTGGGCCGCCTAGGTCAACAAGGTTCAGAAAGATTACCTGTCTCCGGGATTAAAATATTAAATCTGATTCTGACCACCGTAGCCGGGGCAACGGTACTGGGATTGGTTGGACAGTTGGTGGAATGGCTGTACCAAATTGGCGAACCAATGTATACCCTGTGGGGGCCAATGGCTGTTGGAGCAGGATTAGGTCTCCTGCTGGCAATCCTTAGCAAGCCAAAAGAATCCCTGCCAATTGGAATGGTGATCTATTCCATTACCCGAACATTCCTCAACGCGCTGCGGTCAGTGGAAGCGCTGGTGATGGCGATCGTGTTCGTGATCGCTGTGGGAATTGGTCCATTCGCAGGCGTAATGGCACTGGGACTTCACACAATCGTCAGCCTGGCAAAACTTTATTCCGAGCAAGTGGAAAGCATCCTGGCCGGTCCGTTGGAGGCAATCGAGGCAACAGGCGCCAATCGTTTGCAAACCATCATTTACGCGGTCATCCCGCAGATCGTTCCTCCATATATCTCCTACACCATGTATCGCTGGGATATCAATGTGCGTATGTCCACGATCATCGGATTTGTAGGCGGCGGCGGTATCGGCTTTCTGTTGCAGCAGAACATCAACCTGCTCAACTACCGCGCTGCAAGTGCACAAATGCTTGCGATAGCAATCGTTGTAGCGACAATGGACTATATCAGTTCAGCCTTGCGAGAAAAAGTAATCTAACAAAGGAGATTTATCGAATAACAAAAACTCCTGTGGAAAATGAACTGAACCCATAAAAGCGGATATAAAAAGAATGCCCCTGTGAGTCAACAAGACAGGCACCTGGTTTCAAATGGTGTCTGTCTTGTTTTCAATTGCTTCTTTTCTCATAATTGTAGTAGCAAACATTATCATTGATGATCTGACGAGTCTCATCAAATATCGTTGTGCGAATTTGACGCAAAACCTCTTCCTTCAATGTCCGAAAAAAAATTCCATTGCAGCCTTCTCCCAACTCGAAAGAGGCGGTCGTTTTTGTTTTCCCTGTTACCTGGCTTGACTCGTCGGAAGCATTTCAAGCATTTTCCTTGTTACCTCGGCTACTTCATTAACTGCTTTTTGAAATGCTTCTTCGTTGGCCTTTGACGGCTTTCTATACCCGCTGACTTTTCTTACATATTGCAATGCCGCTTCTTGAATCTCCTGTTCTGTTACAGGATGATCCATATTGCGTAAGGGTTTAATGCTTCTGCACATAATATTCTCCTCAATTTTTATACCTTCGGCCAATCCAACAATAAGACTTCAGCCAGTAAACGCGAGTTCACGTTTTTATCCATCTTTTCCAGCGCGGATTCCAGATCGCTGACCACTTTCCGCGCCGTGGACAAGTTCAATCTTCCTGCGAGAAATTCGATCTCCATATTCCTGTCCACGTTAATAAGCGGAGATTCGGCGCCGGCCACGCGCAGCATCACATCCCGCCAGTAGGAAAGCCAGATCATGATCGTCTGACGCATGACCTCTTTGTCTTTTGCAAGTTTCTCAGCGTAGGAAAATTTTTCGACGCGAGGAGCAGGCAGCAGGGTTTGAAGATCGTTCAAACGCTCCTCACGCTTCTCAAGCAGAGTCATATCATCCACAAGTTTGCGGGCGTAGCCGGGTCGGCCTCCGCTGATGTGGGCAAGCAGACGGGCGCGTTCTTCATCCACGCCGCGTTCGAGCAGATCTGATTCGATGGCAGAGATCGGGAGCGCGCGCAGGCGCAAAATCTCACAGCGCGAGATGATGGTTGGCAAAAGCTGTTCGGGGGTGTCGGCGGTTAATAAAAGAATGGCGTGCGCGGGCGCTTCTTCAAGGGTTTTTAGCAAGGCGTTGGCGGCGTTATCGTTGGCTTCCTGAAAACGCAAAAATAATGCCACACGATATTTTGCCTGATAAGGTCTTAGTGATAATGAGTGCTGCACCGCGCGGACCTGATCTACTTTAAGAGTCCCATTTTCTTTTGGCGCCCCGTCTTCATCCACTGCCTGAATCACATTCATATCAGGGTGACGCATTTCTCCGATCTGTTTGCAGTCACGACAAACGCCGCAGGGAATTCCGGGAGCGATGGTCTTTGTGCAGTTCAATGCCTGGGCAAGGCGTAATGCCAAAGTGCGCCGACCCAGGCCGGGAGGTCCGCAGAAAAGATACGCGTGGCGAGCCTCGCCGTGTGCGACCTGCTGGTGGAGCATATCCACAGCCCATTCGTGTCCGAGCATATTCCAGTTATCAGCCATAATATCCAGTTATCAGTGAGTAGTGAACAGTGATCAGTCCCCAATCATAATCGCAAATCGCGAATCGTAAATCAAAAATCGCTATTCCTGCCCCGCTCGCAAACGCAGATACGAATCATATCTTTCCGCATGGACAGTGCCTGCTTTCAACGCAGCCAGCACGGCACAGCCTGGTTCATGTTTATGCGAGCAATCACTGAATTGACATTGCGGCACGAGGTCGCGCAGTTCCGGGAAATACGCATCCATTTCCTCGGCTTCGGTATCCCACAACGCCAGGCTTTTCCAGCCGGGCGTATCCGCCACATAACCGCCGCCATCGAGCGCGAACATCTGGCGCGTGACCGTAGTGTGCCTGCCTTTATTCATCACCTTGCTGATCTCATTTACGGCAAGCCCCAGCCCGGGTTGAATCTCATTCAGCAAACTGGATTTACCAACACCGCTTGGCCCCGCCAATGCGCTGATCTTATTTTGCAACTGCGATTTCAATTCATCCAACCCAACGCGCGTTTTTGTGGAAGTGTAAATGACCCGATAACCAATGGATTCATAAACGCTAAAAAGTTCCTTCGCGTTTTCAACCAGATCAACTTTATTAGCAATGATCACAGCGGGAATCTTTTGTTTTTCAGTGATGACCAGAAAACGGTCCAACATTCTTAATTTTGGATTCGGATTCGCGCACGCGAAAACAAATACGGCCTGATCGGCATTGGCCAGTAAAACCTGTTGATATATCCCCTGAGGCCGCGGGTCCAATCTGACGATGGCCTGCTTGCGCTCCTCGACCGTTTCTATCGCCCCGGAACCATCTGCCAAAAGCTCGATCTGCACGTTGTCGCCCAGCGCGGCAATATCACCAATGGCCCTGCCATGTTTGAGTTTCCCGCGCAGCCGACAAATAACAAGACCCTCACCGGTCTCCACTGTGAAGAAACCGGATTGGGCCTTGATGATCAAACCGCGTTTATAAGTTTCGTTGGTCAAATAGTTTTACCTATTATGGTTGATTGTCATTGTTATCCTGCCCGCCGCCAAATGGAGTGGGCGTATAAGGCGGCTGTCCAATGGGACCATAAGCGGGCACGCTCTGTGGGCTTCCATAATAATAAGTTTCCACCATGGCCCTGAAGATCGGAACGGCATATTCCGAACCTTCGCCGATATTTTCAACAATAACGGCAATGGCAATATCCGGCAGTTTCGTATTTGCTTGATTCAAAGTGTAACCAGCGAACCACGCGTGTGACAGGCCGTTGCCTGATTCGGCGGTGCCGGTCTTGCCGGCCACGTCAAATTGCAGGCCGCGCAAATTGAAGCGTGCAGTACCGCGCGAATCCTGGGTCACCATCAAAAGCGCTTCCTTCAGAACATCCAGATTCTCGGAGCGCAAGGGGAGTGTCCCACGCGCCTCAGGCTTGAAGACAAGTAATGGGTCACCGTCGATCGGCTGGATCCTATCAACGATCTGAGGCCTGTATAAGGTCCCGCCGTTTGCGATGGCCGCCATAAAAGTCGCCACCTGGAGCGGAGTCACCTGCACATCACCCTGACCGATGGCCTGATTGACAGCGTCTATATCGGTGGCCGGGTCGAGGATTTGTCCGCTTTCTTCTTCAACTTCGGCAATACCAGTTTTGGAAGCAAGGCCAAAGGCGCGCGCCGTATTGGCGATATCAGAACCGCGGTTCCAGTTGGTGAACAGGTCCCAACCGATCTCCCAGAAGTATGGGTTGCAGGAGCGCATCAAGCCCTCCTGCAAGGTGAGCAAACCGGATGGTAATTCTGTGGAGCTATTGCAAGCCTCGCCAACAGCAATGGCATCCTGACAGTGCTGCCAGGTCCAGTCGTGAAGGACGCGGTCGGGCAATCTTGTAAAGTCGTATTGACAATCGTAAGGCGTATCTTTTGTGAAAAGTCCGCTTTCCAAAGCGGCAGAAAAAGTGATGATCTTGAACACCGAACCCAGCGGATACTGTCCCTGGGTGGCACGGTTAATAAGGGGTTCGTTGAAATCGCTAAGGTTGCCGTAATTTGGAGTGTTGGCCGGGTCGAAGGCGTTGGGGTCAAAGTCCGGGCCTGAGGCGATTGCGATGATGCGACCAGTGTCCACTTCCATGACAACGATCGCACCACGGAAGAATTCAATCGCCTGCTGGGCGTACTTTTGCATATTGTTGTCAAGCGTCAGGTAGACTGAGTCTGCAGGTTTTGGGTTACTCTGCCCAAGTGTGGAGATGATCGCTCCGCTGGGGTTGATCACGCTCAACGTGCCGCCGTGCTGGCCAGCCAGGTATTCCTCCGCCCATTTTTCCACGCCGGCCTGCCCGATCTTTTCGCTTCCGTTATAACCGAGGCGGCGATAATCATCGAGTTGTTCGGGGGTAATGGGTTGTGTATATCCAACCGATTGAGGCGCGAGGCCAGTCCCAAAATAATAGCGGGATTTGTATTCAGTCCAGACCAATCCGCCGGGGTTGATGGAAAGCAAACGCTGGGCTTCCTCGCGCGTGCCCTCGCACATGGGCAAATACCAACCCGGGCCGTTGGCGTCAATTTCATCTTCGATGAACTCCGGATCAAAGCCGCATAATCTTCCAAGTTCTGCTGTTAATGTTCCCCGCAGGTCTTCGTCAATTTGATCTGTTTGAATTCCGAAAGCAAATGCCTCCGCCTGTGAGACGATGGGCAGGCCGTCTTTGTCATAAATGTCACCACGGGAAGGAACGCTGTATTCCATTACAAGTTGATTTCCACCAGAAAGTTCGGGAAGGATGAGTCCGTCATCCCATTGCACTTTCCAGGAGCCTGCCTCATTGGCGAGGCGCATGACAATGTCTCGTTGAATATCGCCGACCAGGGATGTGTGATAGGTGATGCGGTAGGCAACCTCCGCGTTGGCCGGGCTGAGCAGGGAGGAGAGAATTGTAAATTCAAAACTGGCAGCGCTCATTGCATTCAATGCGTTTCTATAGCGGCTGGAAAAATCCTCCAGCGTAATGCCGCCATGACTCAATGTGCTTAACAAATCGTACATGCCGGCATAATCATCTTTTTGCATGGCTTCCAAATATTTTATGACCGCTGCTTGAGCATCTGGTGCGGGCGTAATCCCAACAACGGGAGGCGGTAGAGGAGTGGGGGTCGCGAAAAGATTACCGAATCCGCCGTTGCCTCCAATTCCGCCTGCACTGCAGGATGACAGGAATGCCAATACCAAAATAATATTTATCCAACGTAAAACTTTCATTCGTTTCCTTTTCCGTCATTGCGAGAAGGGCGCTCTTCCCGACGACACTTGTCAGTACACCAGTGCAGTAAGCAATCCGCATATCAGTATGTGAGATTGCTTCGCAGCCAGGAACGCGGCTCACAATGACGAGATTAATTTGATTCAACACTCAAAATTGCACTCGAAACTAAACATTGATAATTCAAAAGAGTTTGACAAGCCAGCGGCACATCCGCATTGGGATGTATATCAAATTTCTGCAAAGTCCGCAAAACATGACACATGGGCAGCCCCATTACGCTGGCGTAACATCCGCTCATGGATTCGACGGGTTGGAAATCAGGATGTTGGATCGCGTATGCGCCGGCCTTATCGAGCGGATCACCGGTCTTAACGTAGACCTGAATCTCGTCATCTGAATAATTGCGCATTGGGACGTCTGTTACGCACAACTCTGTCAACATGTGTCCATCGTCCACGCGGTAAACAGCCACACCCGTAAAGACCTGATGCGTGTGTCCGCGTAATTGCTTGAGCATTCTTACGGCATCCTTTTCATCTTTTGGCTTGCCGAGGATCTCGTCGCCATCCACCACGGCTGTATCCGAGCCGATGATGATATTTTCAGGGTGCGCTTTTTCCATCACTGCCAATGCTTTGGCTTGCGCGAGTCGCAGCACATAGTCTTTCGGCGTTTCGTCCGCCAGTTGACTTTCATCCACATCTGAGACGGCGATGTCAAACTTCCAGTTCCCAAGCGCGAGCAATTGTTTGCGGCGTGGTGAGTTGGATGCCAGCAATAAAATATTTTTTTCTGTCACACGCAGAATTCTAACACAGACTAATTTGTGACCTTAAATGCGGATTAGCCGTCTTAAATGGAATTTTCCCTCTGGCATGTTCCATTATCACGTTGTACAATCCATAAAAATCTGTCTAGTCAATGCGGAGGCG
>JABFSL010000103.1 GCA_013140605.1 Anaerolineales bacterium | reverse complement strand
TGATCTGGCTCACCAGCAAGTATTGACAATAATCCAAACGGGTTACTCGTTCCTTTTTCGGCATCATTTCATAACAGTAATGGCTTTTTGTTCAACCGTCAACTTTTTCATCTTGCGTAAGTCCTAAGGAAATGGATTTTTTTCTCTACCGTACATCTCACAAATTGATGTCGTTGCGAGCCGCCGCTCTTGCTTTTAGGCGGCGCGGCAATCTCCTCTTGAGGTGAATTATCTTGTAAAACAGGAGATTGCTTCGGCACAAACCGCCTCGCAACGACATTTGTACGGTAGAGAAGATTTTTTCAGAATATCCTTATATCGACGCGGGGCACGATCCACACCTGATCCTTCGACGCGCTCAGGACGCCGCCTTGTAACTGCTCGGAAAAATAAGATAATTTTTCCCCGCTGACGGGATGCACAAAATCAGGGAGTAATTCTGCCAGAGGAACGGCCACAAAAGCGTAATTCCAGTATTCTGTGTTGAGCGGCGTTTCATCGAAAAGCACGATGTCAATATCAATTGTGCGTGGGGCGTTCTTGTCCGCGTAACGGATGCGGCCAAGTTTGGACTCAATTGGGCGGATGATTTGTTCTTTCAATTCAACAGGCTGCAGATCAGTCAGGAATAAAACACAGGCATTTAAAAAGTTTGGGCCATTAATGCCAACGGCTTTTGATTCCCATACGCTGGAAGCGGTTGCGATCTCCCCATACTCGCGCAGCATTTGAACGGCCTTTGGCAAATTCAATTCTGGTTCTATATTGGAACCGAGATTGAGATACGCTCGGTGCAGGTCAGTCATCGCGGCTGCGTTCGATTTCCACACCAACTGATTTTGCAAACCGCACCGCTCCAGGCTTTTCCACACACACAATTGTTTTCTTTACCCCTTTTTCATTCAAGCAAATTTCTGCAAGATCATTTGCAAGCGCCTCCACTGTCAGTCTCGCGGCGGTCTCTGCATGAGACTGGATTTTTTTTGCCAGCGCGCTGTAATCCACGCAATATGCAATATCATCGGTCTCTGCGGCGCGGGCCGTGTCGCTGAACACTGTGATATTGATCAGAATATCCTGCGGCTTTTCACGCTTCCAATCACGGATGCCAATAATGCCGCGCACGAGCAGGTCTTTGATAAAGGTTTTGTCCATGGGGTCTCCTAAATTATTCTGGAGTCCATCAGCTTGCTGATGGATAAACCGAGCGGCAATCCGCTCGACTCCAGAGTTAAATCAAATGCCTGCCGCCATCAACATGGATAATCTCGCCGGTGATGTAGGCTGGGCCTGATAGTAAAAAGATCAGCGCATCTTCGACTTCACCCGCTTCAACCCACCGTTCGGCTGGGACTTGTTCAATGATCTTTTCACCTGCTGATTCATTTGCGGGCGGCAGGATCGCGCCCAGCGCAAGTCCATTGACTGTGATGTTTGGAGCCAATGCAATTGCCAAGGACTTTGTCATCGCAGCAAGCGCAGACTTGGTGACAGTGTACGGAAAATGATCCGCACCGGGACGCATGGCACGCCAATCCAAGATGTTGACGATACGTCCATATGTAGTTTGTTTCGCAAATGCCTGACTTAATAAAAATGGCGCGGTCAGGTTGATGGCGATATGACGTTCCCAATCATCCAATTTTGTATCTTGAAACGAGAGTGATTCAAAGATCGCGGCACTGTTGACCAGCGCATAGAGCGGGGAAAATTCATTCGCGCGGGAGATAAGCCGCGAAACTTCGTCAGCGTTGGAAAGGTCCGAGGGCAGTATCCAGACCCGGGGGCCGAATGAGGCGATCTCATTTTTTAAGTCCAATGCTTCTTGAGCGGAATTCCCATGATGGATGATGACGTTTGCGCCTGCGCGTCCACAGGCCAGCGCGAAGAGACGACCCACGCGGCGCGCGCCGCCAGTGACCAGAACGGTTTTTCCATCCAACGGTTTTTTATCCATGTTCAAAATTGTATCATCGCAATCAAATGTTGACTTATTTAGACTTTCCTTATCTTATTATTGACTTTCAATTTTGGTGGTGATAATATGATTTTAGAAAGGCGCAAATTATGACCAAGAATCAAAACCCACCGATCTACACGGGAGATATTGTAGAGGAACATCTTGATCCGTCTCGGGAGTACACGGCTGAAAATCAGGAGATCATTTTCTCTGATGAGCAGCACGGAATTTGGGCCGACCTGTTCGCGGGGATTCATCAACCCTATTTGATGGAGCATCTCTGTCAGGAATATAAAAATGGATTGGTTTTGCTGCAGCTTGATCCGCGCCGCATCCCGACCGTTACACATCTCAATGAACGAATTACCCCGCGGACAGGATGGCATATCGAGCGGACGGCTGTCCGTTACACGCTTGCGGACGATTGGTATGCAAAATTTGCCCAGCGCATTTTCCTGATCACCGATTATCTGCGCACGCGTGACCAGATGGAATTTACGCCGGAGCCAGATATGTTCCACGATATTTTCGGTCACCTGCCTTTTCTGACTCAAAAATTCTATGCGCGCATTGAAGATAAATTTGCCCCGGCTTATTTGAAGGCAACACAGGAAGAACGCGAAGTGATCAAGCGGTTGGCATGGTACAGCACCGAGTTTGGGTTGGTGATCGAAGACAACCGCATTAAAGTGTTCGGCGCGGGAATCATTTCCGGGCGCAGTGAGTTGAGCAATACGATCATGGAATTCTATCGTCTCGGTCGTGACTGTGTGCTGGATTACACTGCCAATGTCTTTGAACAGCTTCAGGAAAATTTCCTTGCTCATAAAGAGGATATCAACCGCATCACTGACGGTATTCAGGAACTGCATCAGCAGGGACAGATGTCATCGCAGGATCAAGGCTGGAATGTGGTGCGCGCGTTGTACGACAAGCTGGGAATTTCACGCACTGGATATTTTGGCGGCGAGGTGATTCTGGCTCCGTTCAATGTTGAGACGATTGCCCGCATCCCCAAGACAGTCTATGCTTTTAACCCCATGTTCTTTGTCTGTGAGTCGTTGGAGCAGATGGATGCGCTGCTTGATTCTTATTTGAAGCCGATTGCGTTGAGGAATTGATGACAGATATTGTAAATGCCAGTTACTCATCGAAAAATGTAAAATAAAATGCGCACCGCCCTTGAATGGAATTATTCCTCAAGGGCGGTGCGCATTATCTCATTTAGGTGCGGCAAAGACCAAAACATAGTAACCAAAATTATCGAAGAACGAATATCCCACGCCAATTTCAGTGAAGGTGGCGCTTAACAGATTCTGGTTGTGACGGAGATCGGTCCTGTCATTCTTCCACCAGTCCACAGCACCCTGCCCCGATAAGGGCGGATAACTGCCATAAACATTTTCGGTGGCTGATGAGGCGGCATATCCGCTGGCTGCTATGCGTGTGGTTGGTGTCGAACCATTGGAGCCATTGTGTGTAAAAAGTTTGTTGCAGGCCATATCATTGGCATGAGCAGTGGCCGCCTGGGTCAGGTTCTCTTTGACAGTGTAGGCGGTCAATCCATTTTGCGCACGGTACGCATTGATGGCATTGATCGCTTCCGTCACCTTGGCCGCGTCGGTAGTGTACGCACAAGTCACATTTGCAAGACCACTTCCGCCGCCAGTGACGGGAATACTCCCTGAACCTTGAGTGGCCGTGGGACCACTGGCTACCGCGGCCGGGACGTTGATGATCACCCACAAGCGGGAATCATTATCTATCTTCATGATCAAGCCCGCGGGATTCTTAATCACAAAATATCCTCTATGAGTTCCTGTTGCGTTGGGCGCTATCAAATCCACGGATAACTCCACGGTTTCATTGGGATATGTCACGTGCAAAGGGATGGGCGATTGCGCCAACATTCTCTCTTCAGAATAGTGGGTCAGCGTGTAGTCTGGTCCCCAAATGCAGGTGCCGGTATTCCTGATGAGCCATATCTTTTTGAAGGTGGTGCCGGAAGTGACTTCGCTTCTATCCGGGATGGTCACATCCTCAACGAAAGCGGCGCTGTTGGTGCAATCTGACAAATTTGTGGGAATGGGCGTTATAGGAGTGGAGGTGGCGCTCGCCTGAACAGGCGGCGTCTCTGATGCGCTGGGCGGTGCTTCAGTTTCAGTGACCGTTGTACCTTGAGTCTCTGTCAATGTTGATATGACAGTTTCCGTGGGAGTTTGCGCGCCACAGGCTGAGACCATCAGCACAAGAATCATAAAAATTACCGATAAATTTTTTCTCATACAAACCTCCTTATCATTTTAAACGGTGGAGGAACACAACTTCATTATATACAAAAAGTGATTGAAAACCTTATTTTCAACGGATTGAGTTTTACGATATTTTTCAAACCTTATGCTCTTCTGCCGTCGATCTTGTCGTAGGTCGCGCCGTAGATGTAGTGATTACCATCCAGAAAACCATGCGGGAAGCCCATATCAATGGCGCTGATTTCGTCCAGCCGTTTGTATTGCTCCGCTGAAAGCGACCAGTCAATTGCGGCCATGTTATCCGCAAGCTGCTTCGCGCTTCTTGCGCCGAGGATGGGGATCGTTTCCGCTTTCGGATTTTGCCTGACCCAATTGATCGCCACCTGCGACATGGGCTTGCCAGCTTCTTTTGAGATCTTCTCGACTTCCTTCACAACTGAAATGGATTTCTCGCTCAGTCTTAATTTTTTCTGATTCAGTCTCGTTGGAGATTTGACACTCTTCAGGAATTTTCCCGTCAAAATACCCGCCTCCAACAGACCCCAGGGCATGACCGTCATTTCCCAATGCTTTGCCATCGGGATGATGGAGCGCTCCACGGCGCGGTCGAGCAATGAATAGGGGATCTGCATGCCGATGAAACGGGACCAGCCCATGAGGTCGGCGCGAACGTTTGCTTCCGCCACGATGTAGTCCGGGGTGTCGGAAAATGCCACGTACGAGACTTTGCCCTGGCGGACGAGATCATCCAAGCCGCGCACTACTTCTTCAACGGGGGTCATGAAATCCCACATGTGCAGGTAGTACAAGTCAATGTGATCGGTCTTCAGGCGCTTCAGGCTTTTCTCCACCGACTTCATCATATTCTTGCGGCTGTTGCCGCCGCCGTTCGGGTCGGTGTTGTCTGGCTTGGTGAGCGTGTATTTGGTTGCGACCACAAAATAATCGCGATTCGTTTTAAGAAAATCGCCGAGGAATTCCTCACTGGTTCCATCGGTGTAGTTGATGGATGTGTCGATAAAATTCCCGCCTGCTTTGGTGAACAGGTCGAACATCTTTTTGCTTTCGGTTTTGGACGCGCCCCAACCCCAAGTCTCACCGAAGGTCATTGTGCCGAGGCAGAGTTCTGAAACGCGCAGTCCGCTGCGCCCGAGTAATTTGTAACGCATCGTATCCTCCAGTTGATTATTTATAAGATGAAGCCGGTGATTCTCAAAAGTATAGCATCGCAAGGATATTTGCACTCAATACTTTGGAGGGGTATTTTTTAAGAGGGTTTATTCAGATCGCGCGGTTTTAGATTCCGCCCGCCGACCCATGCGCCGACCATGGTTGCGACAAGCGTAAGAAGGAAACTCAGCAGAACGGCAGTTTCAAACCTTCCCCGCGTTAATACATCAAGAACAAGGATGTTCAGGGATGCAACACTGGCGCGGAATGAATCGGGAATAAAAATTCCCAACACGCCGCCGAAAACTGCTCCAAAGAGCATTCCAGTATAGGTTCCTGAACTTACCCCGCCGATGCGGCCGGCAGTCCAAACCGTAAGCGCGCCGGTGATTGCGCCTGTCACCAGACCGAGTACGGCCCCGGCGATTACGCTGAATACCACGCCATTCCAACTGGCGCTTAGCGCACCGGTGATGACTCCAACCAGCATGCCAAATCCCAACCCCAAGCCTGCTCCAAAAATACTGCTTTTTATATAAAGCTCTTTGTTTTCCAACATGGTTTCTCTTTTCTCTGATATGGTTTTGAATCTATTTTAATTCATTACCAACTTAAATCCCGGCGGGAATTTAGTCACTTTCCTGTATAATCGGCCGTTAATAGAATACCGATCCACTTTTAATTGTTCAAGAAATGCCTGTTCCTAAAATACGAATGTATTTCACCAAAGGAGGCTTTTATGCAAGGACAAATGATGGATTATCAATTGACCCTCACGCCGTTGTTGGAACGTGCGAGGCGGCTTTTTCCCAATAAGGAAATCGTCACCAAAGCGGGTCCATCGCTGGAACGTTACACGTACGCGCAAATGGTTGAGCGCGTGGGACGGCTGGCGAATGCATTGGAAAAATTGGGGGTGAAGCGCGGCGACCGCGTTGCAACATTCGCCTGGAATAACTCACGTCACCTTGAAATTTATTTTGCCGTACCCTGCATGGGCGCAGTCCTGCATCCGATCAACCTGCGCTTGCCCGGCGATCAAATCGCATTCATCGCGAATCATGCCGAAGATCAGGTACTTTTTGTTGACCCGACTCTTTTACCTGCTGTTGAAAAACTTGCGCCGCATCTAAAAGGTGTCAAGCATTTTGTTGTGATGGGCGATAAAGTGCCGGACGGGACCACGCTGAGTCCTGTCCATGCCTACGAGGACTTGATCAGCGCCGCAAGCCCCGATTACCCCTGGCCAAATCTCAGGGAGAATGATGCGGCTGCAATGTGTTACACATCCGGTACAACAGGGAATCCAAAGGGTGTGGTCTATTCCCATCGCGCCATTTATCTTCACAGCCTTGGGTTAAGCATGACGGATTCATTCGGCCTTTCCGAACGCGATACGTTCATGCCGGTTGTGCCGATGTTCCATGTGCTGGCGTGGGGCACTCCGTTTGCAACGGTCATGCTTGGGACAAAACTTGTTTTCCCCGGCCCGCATATGCAGCCACGCGATCTCGCGGAATTGATTCAAGCTGAAAAAGTAACACTTACAGCGGGCGTGCCAACTTTGTGGATGGGCATCCTTCATCTGTTGGAGAATGAACTCTACGATATGAGCAGCCTGCGCGGAATGATCGTCGGAGGCGCAGCAGCCCCACAGTCCATGATCGAAGCGTTTGAAAAGAAACATGGGTTGAATGTGATGCACGCCTGGGGCATGACCGAGATGAGTCCGCTTGGTACGGTCAGCAGACTTAAGAGCTATCAACAGGATTTGCCCGAGGCTGAGAAATTCACCTTGCGCGCCAAACAAGGGACGGCTGTGCCGGGGGTTGAGATCCGCGCCATCGAAGAAAGCGGAAAGGAAATCCCCTGGGATGGCAAAGCCTTCGGCGAGCTGCAAGTGCGCGGCCCGTGGATCATCAGCAGTTACTACAACGATGAACGTTCCGCTGATTCATTCCAGGATGGCTGGTTCCGCACCGGTGATGTTGTGACAATTGACCCTGAAGGATTTATTCAGATCGTGGACCGCGCCAAGGATGTGATCAAGAGCGGCGGTGAATGGATCTCAAGCCAGGATCTGGAAAATGCGATCATGGCGCATCCCAAAGTATTGGAAGCCGCGGTGATCGCCCTGCCGCATCCCAAATGGCAGGAACGTCCGCTGGCGTGTGTTGTTCCCAAACCTGAGTTCAAAGAATCGCTGACCAGAGATGAGATCCTTGAGCATCTTAAATCGCGCTTCACGAAAATGTACCTGCCCGATGACGTTGTATTTATCGAGGCTGTTCCAAAGACAAGCGTTGGCAAGTTTGATAAAAAGGTTTTAAGAGTGCAGTTTAAAGATCACAAACTACCGGATTGAGCAATAAACGGGCGGGTTATTTTGGGTAACCCGCCCACTTTTATTAGTGGAAATTTATAATTAATCAGGAGCACACCATGGCTGGAGCTTACTATTTTCAATGGCAGAACGAGTTTCTTTGTAAAACCATCTATCCGATGCGGGAGCAGAAATTAAGGGATTTCCTTGTTTACTACATGGAAGTCGATATTTGGGCGCAATACAAGGGAAAGGATATTGCGGCTTTGCAAAGCGATGTGCAGGCTTATAAAAAAGCGCAGGAATTGGCGGCCATTACAGCTTATAAATCATATTCCTCCCTGCTTAATTATTTCAAGACAGCGGATGTCCGCGGATACTATGTAAAATTCAAACCAGCAGATGAAGCCGAACTTGCCGAGATCAACAAACTCCATCAGTTGTTCATCTCCTCCTGGCCTAAGGATATTCGCGGCGAAAGAAGTTTTGTTCAAATGCAGATCAACTACTGGGTGAACCATCGCAACCTGCTTAGGGATTGGATCAAATCCAGAAAACGCCGTCTTGACGGGATGGGATTGGATCATCCGAAGCGCCCTGCGGAAGCTGCCGAATTGGCGTTGAAGGAAAGCGTGTCCCTGCCGATGGCTGAGCAGGAGCTTGATCAGTTGCGCGCATTTGATTCGACTTATGACAAGATCGAAAAACCCAAATTGGAATGGTATAAGCTGCAAAAAAGCGATCCAAACTACAAGACGCCGGAAGCCGATTTTCTGGTCCATTATTCGCCCACGAAGGCTGTCACCATTCAGGATATTGCCATATGGAGGGCGGAAGAATACAAATCTTCTCTTGCGAAAAAGAATCAGTTCGAATTGCTGGAAGAAGCGTATCTGCGATTCAAAAAAGAGCCGAAGCGTTTTCCGTATTGGCTTCAATACATGGTGGTTCATTTTTCAGGAATGCGCTATGCCAGCGCGCATGGATCATGGGCGGACCCCAAGGACCTGTTGATCAAATTGCGCATTGCCGAGGTTGAGAAGGAAAACAAACTGATACCAAATGACCTTGAAGTTGAGAAACAGTGCAAGGAGAAGATCGCGCAGTACGAATCTGCAAGTGGAATGAATAGACCCAAACTGGCTTCAGCAACTGACAAGGCCTGGAAGGATAAGGTCGCGCTTCACATGTTAAGCGTGAAAGCCAATGGACCCAAGACTCGTCGCGCAGGTCTTGCCGCCTTGAAGGCCGAGGAAGTCAATTATGAATACATGTCCATGACGACTGATGAGGCGCTCAAGAAATTGGAATCCATGAAGGCCACGTTCCCGAAATGGGCATGGAAGGAAATCGTCAAATTGACGCCTTTGCGTGTGAACTACGTCGCGGATTTAAACTGGGAAACATTTACTCCGGAGGAATTGGCGGAGCGTAACCTGCCGCAGCATAACGACCTTCGCATGGTGATGGATGCCTGGATCACAAAACATATCGGCGCATGGCGTGATGAGCATGGACGCACGCATGAGTTGATCGTGTCGCGCGCGGTCTGCAATGAGACTGCGGAGCACATTCAACATATCCGCGGGCATTTACCGCCCGGCGGATTAACTCCCAAACCGAATTGGTACCTGAAAAACGAAAAGGAAAAGATATTGCCGGGTGCGTATTACGTCAAACCGACTTCGGCAAACGAATACACTCCAGGCGCTAGTATTCTGTGGCTTCGCTTTGTGACCAAACAACCCGATGCCTGGCAGGTTGCCAAGCCAATAGAAACCAAGGATGGTGTTGGGTTGATCGCCAAAGGCTTCGTTGGAAGAAAGCCAAAAGATAAAAAGGATATTCCCTGGGTTTATAAACCGGGCGAGATCACAACCCGTTCGCGGACTTATATCGATGCCAACAAGCAGAAGGTCAATGAGCAGCAATGGCTGCGTTGGATCCACGAAGCGACTGTCGCGGAGGTGGCTGAAACAGCCGATGGGCCGACCATCATCACCTACGAAACCGCCCTGCCCGATGGCGATAAAGGCACGTCCGCAGTTGGCATTTTCAAAATGCCATTGTCCTGGCATCTCTCTGACGGGACTGAGGATGCTTACAACCGTTCCTTTGTGGGATATGTCCCCGAGGGACAGGTTCCCGTCGAGCACATGAAGACGATGCTGGATTGGAATAAGATTATTTTGAAATAAATTTATAGGTCACGTTTCAAACGTGACCTACTTTTTTCCTGCAACTTTTTCGCTCCCACTCCTGTATTACACTTTAGTCATGACTACGCCTACTGACCGCGACCTGATCCTGCGCGCCTGTCGCGGCGACGCTGACTCGGCGGAGGCGTTTGGCGAACTTGTCACGCGCTATCAGACGAGTGTCTTCAACGTTTGTTACCGTATTTTGCACGAGCGCGGCGAGGCGGAGGATCTCGCGCAGGAAGTTTTTATCCGCGCCTACGACCGCATCCACACCTTTGACATCGAACGCGAGTTCGGCCCGTGGATTCGGCGGGTGGCCGCTAATCTTTGTTTGAATCATCTTGAGTCGCAAAAGGTCACCACCGAACTCGACGATGAACGGGATGCTGACCATGCTCAATTGCCTGAAGCAGCTCAAGAGGTCCGCGAGAGAAGCGAGCAGATTCGCAAGGCGCTTGTGTCGTTGCCGATAAACTATCGGCTGGTCATCGAACTTCGGCATTATCAGGAACTGACTTACGATGAAATTGCAGTTGAGCTAAACATCCCATTGAGCGACGTGAAGAGTCATCTCTTCCGCGCCCGCAAAGTTTTGGCGGAGAAACTCCATGCATCTGACTAACGATCAACTCAACGAATATTTAGATAAAGCCACGCACGAGCGCGCACAAATAGAATCACATCTTGATTCATGCGATGAATGCGCGGCGCGATTATCCACGCTTCAAAATTTATTTGCCGAATTGGATTCTCTCCCCGAACTGGAATTGACCCGCGACCTCGCCGCGCGCTTCACTCCGCGCCCAAGCCTGCCAGCCCAACTACCAAAATTCCTCACGCTGACAGTATCCCTGCAAGCCGCTGTCGCGTTGACAGCGATCATCATCGCAATGCCATTTATTGTCCAACTGATTCCCGTTTTGGAAATATCATCATTAAGCAATGTGTTCATTCAACTGCAAACTCAATGGACAACATGGCTCGACATGCTTTCTCAAGTTCAGTTTCCAACATTACCCACCTTTACATTTGAGATTTCCAGCATCTATTTAATGTCTGCGCTCGTGGGCGTGTTCATGCTTTGGCTGGTTGGGAACGGGTTGCTGTTGAGGAATCAAATAAAATAATTTTTTGTAGGGGCGGGGCTGCGTAGCGTCCCGCCCCTACAACCCCGCCATAAAATGGTAAAGAGGAAAATACAATGACCGACATCTTTCGATTATCTTTCATCATCATCCTGCTGACAATTGCCCTGGCCGCATACTTCCTCGTCATTGGCGCATTATTCACGAACCGCGTCGCCAAAACGCAACGAGTGATCACAGCCATGCCAGGCCGCTCCTTTGGCGTGGGACTGGTCAACTTTGTATTCTTCGGAGTGATAGCACTGGTCTTATTTTCAGTTGCAGGGAACGCCGGCGACTTCATTCGATTCATTCTTACCGTTCCTGCGTTATTAATAACTGCGATCCTCGCCATCATGTTAAGTTTCGGGCTGGCAGGCATGTCCAACCTGCTCGGCGAGCGCATCTTCCCCGATCAACCCGCATGGAGGCAAACCACATGGGGCACTGTAATTTTGTCATTCGCTTGTGCCTTGCCTGTTGTAGGCTGGTTCCTGCTATTTCCTTATGTCGGCTTCGTTGGCATAGGCGCATTTATTTTGGGATTGTTCCAGCGAACCCAATAACCAAATCCGTCAGTTTTTCAGATTTGAGCGGAGTTATAATACAGTCATGGCCAACCCCATTCGCTGGACAATACAAGACAGGCATGGCAATAATATTTACCTAACCCAAGAACGATGGGAGCACATCATCGAAAGCATCAATCACCCTGAAATGGAAGAATATGAAGGGGAATTGATGGAAACTGTTAGAACAGGAACGCGGAAACAGGATACGCTTAATCCGCAGAAATATCGATACTCAAAGGAATTTAACAACCTTCCAGCAAGTAACACCCATATTGTCGCGATTGTCCTGTTTGGTGTGCGTGAAGGCGAAATCGGCGAAATTATATCGAATAACTTTATTGTCACCGTTTATCAGAAAGAAATAGGGTAATAAAATGACCCGACCAATTACAAATTACGATAACATCAGCGACACCTTGTATATGTCATTTATTCCCAATGTAAAAGCAACGGGAATCGAACTGAACGAACACATTCTTCTTCGCATTGACAGGGAAAACCGCAAAGCTGTTGGTATTACCTTCCTGAATTACTCCATCCTTATTCAAAAAGCGGATTTCGGCCCTCGCAGTTTTCCGCTCAATGGACTTGCGAAGTTATCTGAAGAGACTCGAGAAATTGTGATGGAAATATTGGAAAGTGACACTGTAAAAGCAATCTTGTCTCTCTCAACATATACGCCTTCATTTGCCGAGGCGATACCCATTACATTACTTCACCTGCCACAGCCAGCATAACGAAAAGATTCTTTTTCGATGTGAATTGTTTAAAAGACGCGTTCATCCGCGTCTTTTTCTTTTCCTGCCTTCGTGGTTAAACATTTCCTGCAACTTTCCCAATTTCATTCCTGTATCTCTTATAACTCAAATTAACAAAGGACATATCCAATGGCTGACATATCTGCTATCTTCTTCATCCTGTTAATCATAGGCATCGCCTTCCCTGCCATGCTCACCGCGTGGTGGCTGTTGTTCCCTGCTGTCATCTCCCGCGCCCAAACCCGCGTGGACAAGACTCCCATGCAAACCTTCTGGATGGGACTCGCCCTCGTCATTGCCGTGACTATTCCCATCGTCATCTTGCTCGCGCTTCCCTTTGGCCCTGCGAAATTCATCGGCTGGATTTTGCTTGCGGCATCGCTTGCACTTTCCTCCATCGGCTCCGCAGGCATCACCGCTCATTTGGGAAAGAGACTTACAGATCAAAGCAACATCTCCCCATTGAACGGATTCATCCGCAGCTCCGTCATCCTTGAATTTGCCGCCTTCTTTCCCATCCTCGGCTGGTTCTTCATCTGGCCTCTCATACTCATCATGGCTTTCGGTGCCACAGGGTTTGCCTTGTTAAATTGGATGCCGCGTGAGAAGACTCAACCTGCTGCAACGCCTATCCCCACTCAAGCCTAACCTCTTTCATCACCCACTTTCTATCTACTATTACCCATCAACCATGACAACTATCGAACTGACACAAAATCATATATCTGCCCCGGGAAAAATCGCTCGCATCATCCTAACTACCTGGCTTGTTCTAAGTATGATTTCCATCACCTTGTTGCAGATTGCCAAGTTTCAGTGGCAATTCCTTGTTCCCTATTGGTTGATCGCTTGTTGCGTGCCGCTATGGCATTTCCGCCATCAGGTAACCACCACTCTGCAAAATTGGCGCGCGCCAGATTGGTTGAAATTTTTCCTGTTAGCCTATGGGATGGTGCTGTTCGAGGAGACCTTCTCGGCATTTTTCAATCACCTCAGCGAAGGGTTTAACTTTTTGATATTTATCCAGCGAATTGGACAGTTTTGGGCGTTCAATATTTTAGCTTTTACAGGTTTGATTCTGGCGACCTGGTTGCTTTACTCCCGCGTTCAATTCACACAATGGGAGATGTTCTATCTGATCGGTTTTATTGGATTGTTCTCTGAGAGAATCATTTATCTGCTTCCGAACGAGTTGATCGGATTCCTCACCTTCGCGCCGACGATCTTCATCTTTTATGGGTTCATACTTTCGCCAGCATTGATGAGCATGAAACCACCCCAGAGGCGTATGCTTCACCCTGTGCTGAAATATACCTTGATGTTATTAGCCTGGACGCTTCTCTCTCAACCTCCGGGCTGGTTGCTTGCATCCTTGCGGATTGCATTCCCCGTGCTATTTCCATCATGCAATTTCATTCCCTGCGGTTGACAACAAAAACTGATAATCGGTAATCACATGACCCTTTCTCGAAGAGACTTTCTTAAACTCGGCGCTCTTGTCACTGCCAGCGCAGCGCTTTCCTCCTGCTCCCCCGCGCAAGCGTATCGCAGACTTGCAGGAGACCTTCCCACCGTCCCGTGGACAGCGCTCCCCGCAAGTGACTTCCTCGCGCTGAACCGTATCACCTTCGGCGCAAGGGTTGAGGAACGCGCGCGTTTTGTAGAGATCGGTCTGCAAGCCTACATCGAAGAACAACTCGACTTCGCCACAATCAACGACCTCTCCTGCGACCTTCAACTTTCAACCTTCGACACATTGAAAATGGAAGCCAACGAACTTGAAGGAATCAGCAATCAACTCTTCGACGGCTACGACCGTGAGAAAGTCCCCAACGAATTGCGTCAGGCAACTTTCCTGCGACAGCTTTATAGCAAGCGCCAACTCTACGAGGTGATGGTCGAATTTTGGAGCGACCACTTCAATATCTTCATGGACAAGGAAAAAGAATTCTTCCTCAAAACCGTGGACGACCGCCAAGTGATCCGCAAACATGCGCTCGGCAATTTCCGCGACCTCGTGAGGGCATCCGCGCATTCACCAGCGATGATGATCTATCTAGATAATCAAGCCAACGAGAAAAGTCATCCCAACGAAAATTATGCGCGTGAGTTAATGGAACTCCACACCCTCGGCGTGGACGGCGGCTACTCTCAAAAAGATGTGATGGAACTCGCGCGCTGTCTCACGGGTTGGAATGTGAAGGAACATTTCTGGCTCGG
The DNA here is from genome assembly GCA_013140605.1 of Anaerolineales bacterium. GTDB lineage: Bacteria > Chloroflexota > Anaerolineae > Anaerolineales > Villigracilaceae > Villigracilis. The sequence goes on along the minus strand of JABFSL010000103.1, from coordinate 17,101 downwards.
CGATTTCGTCTTCAAGGAAGACATCCATGACACAGGAGAGAAAAATATTTTAGGCCTTTCGGTCCAACCGTCGGGTATTAAAGAGGCGGAGCAAGTTATCGAAATGCTGGTCACGCATCCATCCACCGCAAAATTTATCTGCACAAAACTTGCGCGTCGCTTCATCGCCGATGACCCGCCAGCGCAACTCATCGAAAAAGCCGCACAAACTTTTCTTAACACGAATGGCGATATCAAATCTGTCTTGCGCGTCATCCTGCTTGATGGTCTCACACTCGCGCAGCCCAAATACAAACGTCCCGTCAATTTTCTTTTGTCCGCGCTGCGCATGCTCAACGTTGAAACTGATGGCATCGCGCTGCATGATTATCTCGTCCGCATGGGGCAGCTTTATTTCAACTGGCCCACGCCCGATGGCTACCCCGACTACAGCGAGGCCTGGCAGGGGAACCTCATGCCGCGCTGGCAATTTGCTTTTGCGCTGATTCGAGACGAGCTCAAAAACACGAAACATAATCTCAATGCGTTGTTGGATGTCTCATCTACTGGCATTTTGCAAGACGATGTGGATGCGATTACATCTTTATTATTAGGCGCCCCGTTAGAGCGCCTCACCCGCGACGGGATAATTGATTCTGTCCGAGCAGCAGGCGCCACCGAAGAAGAGACTCGTCAGATCATCGCCGCGAGTATTATTGCTTCGCCTGCATTTCAATGGCGTTAGTATTTCGTCATTGCGAGGGCGGCGTTCTTCCGCCCGAAGCAATCTCCAAGCCTATGTATGAGATTGCTTCGTCGCAAAGAGCAAGAGCGCTCCTCGCAATGACGGAATAAGGATTATTAAATGCTTACCCAAATCTGGCTTCCCCGCTTATCCTTTGCCCCAGTCAACACCGCCCCGCGCGGAGACACACTCGTTGTCGTCTTTCTCCGCGGCGCAGCGGATGTGCTCAACATGGTCGTTCCGCATGGTGAAGAAGCATATTATCAATTGCGGCCTTCGTTGGGAATTACAAGGCCAGATGATTTAAGAAAGAAGAAAGAGGAAAGGACAGTTGATTTGGATGGATTTTTTGGTTTTCATCCAAACATGAGTCCCTTGCTTGAAGCATGGCAAAGTGAACAACTCGCCATCATCCACGCATGCGGCGCACCTGACGAATCTCGCAGTCACTTCAAGGCAATGGAACTGATGGAGCGCGGCGTGGACGATGAACGCGGTCCCGCTTCAGGTTGGATCGGACGTCACCTTGCCACGTTGAATACAGGCAACTCATCACCATTGCGTGCCGTGGGAATGGGAACTCGTCCGCAAAGAAGTTTGAGCGGAAGTGTGCCAGTCTCCGCCCTGCGCTCCATCGCGGATTTTCACCTCGGCGGTGACCAACGTGCTTTGCAGCAAATGCGGGTTGCATTAAATACAGTGTATGAAAATGATGTGTTGGGACAAGATACTTTATCCATCATGGATACTCTCCAAAAACTCAATGTCCAAAATTACCAGCCACCAATTACCAATTACCCTGATACCGAATTCGGTCTTGCCCTCAAACAAACCGCCATGCTCATCAAAGCGGAAGTGGGACTCGAAGTCTCTGCCATTGATCTCGGCGGCTGGGACACGCACTTCGCGCAAGGTTCATCCGCTGGACTTATGCCCAACCTGATGAAAGACCTCGCCGAAGGACTCGCCGCCTTTCACGCCGATATGGCAGACCACATGAGCAAACTCACTACCGTCACCATGTCCGAGTTTGGGCGGCGCGCCTCTGAGAACGGCAGCCTCGGCACAGACCACGGTCACGGCAGCATGATGATGGTGCTCGGCGGCAACGTGGACGGCGGAAAAGTCCACGGGCAGTGGCCTGGGCTGGGGGAAGGTCAACTCATTGGGCCAGGTGATTTGGCGGTTACTACCGATTATCGCGATATCCTTTCCGAGATTTTGACCAAGAGATTGAATAATTCAGCAACGAACGAGATTTTCCCCGAATATCAACCGAAGAGTTTAAATGTAATATTGTAAGGGCGGGGTCGTCCCACTCCCATATAAATTATTGTCCGCCCATATCCACTGTAATATATCCACCAAAATCGCTGCTTGAATAATACGCATATCCCACGCCAATTTCGCTGATGTATGGATTGAGAACAAAGTCCCAATGACCAGGATCCGCGCGCCATTGATCTATTGCATTTTGCGGCGTGCCGATGGCAATGATTTCACTGCCTCCCGGATACCCTGTACGCCTGATTCTATCGGTGAGGTAAGAGCCATCTGAACCCGTGTGACCGAGAAAGTTATTGCAGGCCATGTCTGCGCTGTGACCTTGCGCGGCGGCGGTCAGTTGCGAGTTGACTATCAGGGTGGAGAGGCCTGCCGTTGCGCGTGCCTGATTGATGAGTGAGATCAGCTCCTGCACATATCCGCCATTTTGAGTATAGGCACAGTTGCTGTTTCCACCGCTCGGCACAAAAGGAGTGTTTGCAGAATTACCTGCGCTCGTGGCTTGCGGCGAGACGTTCCCAACAAGAATCTTCACCCAGAATGTTTTTTCAATTCCAATTGGCAGAACATCACCGGCCGCATTATTCAATGTGAAAAAACCTGTGTATGCTCCGTCTGCCGAGGGCGCGGTCAACTCCACTGAGACTTGAACCTTGTCCTTCGGAGCAGTATCAGCTATCGGCGCGGAGAGAGGCGCGCTCATTTGGTCACCCGCAGAAAATTTCAGCGTGTAATTTATCCACGGGCATGTACCGGTGTTTTGAAATTCCCAGGTCTTTGTAAATTTTTCTCCCGCTTTCACTACGGTATTATCTTGAATGGTTACATCGCGCAGTAACACCGTGCTGTCTTTACAGTTTGGCGGCGCGGTGACCGCGAGCGTGGGCGCAACAGTGTTCGCGGGAATCGGTGTTGGCGTAATCGGGACAAAGCCAGGTTTTGTCGGCGGTAATGTCGCCGTGACGAAATCTGGTTGAGCCGCTGTTGCAGTCGCGGAATCCACTGACACGGAAATACATGATGTCAGTAAACTTGCGAGGAATAAGAGAAGTAAAGTTTTTTTATACATAATTAAAACATCATCAATTGCCCTTTGGATTGTTCGAGAGGGTCGCTCGCTATCTGCTCTTCAAATGTTTCGCGCGTCAAAATCGGGACCTCGGAAATGGTTCGCAGTAAACGGAATTTTACGACCCGATAATTTTTCAAGCGCGCCGCGAGCGATGGGTCGCGTTCCTGTTTGTAGGAAATCAATGCCGCGCGCCCGCCAGGAACGACAAGGATCGTATCTTTATCAATGGTTTGTAAAGCACGGTTGACCAGTGCGGATGCCATGACATTAAATTTTCGTACAGGTTTGCCGCCTTCCTCCCATTGCAAAAGTTTATCCTGTTTGCGTGTTTTGTAATTTAATCTTCTTCCAATCGATTCAATTAATACATGGATCGCGTTCAATTCTTCCCGCCGCGTGGACGCAACATCTTCAGTGCGCAGTTTCCAGTTGCTCCCATCCCTCTCTGCGTATGAAATCAAAACGGCGTATATCAAGCCTTTGGATGGCGTGAATAATCCTGTAAATTGCGGATACAGTTCATTCTCAACTTCAAGATAAATCACACTTGGATTCTTCTGTAAATAATTAACAACCGCCATTTCCACGCGGTCTGAAAGCGATTCTGATGATCGCGTATCGAGACCCAGTCCCCACATTCCCGTGTCCACACTCTCGCCTGTTGAATAATGGACAAATCTTTCATCATCCTTCAATGCGGATTCAAATAGCGTGTTGGTTTTTCGCAAGGCTTCATCGAATTCATGTTCAGGTTGTTTTAACGCATGTGCTTCAGCCAATGCAATTAATCCCGCCGTGTGAATGAGTAAATAATTAGCGGGCTCGCCGCGTGCCAAAAGATATTCGTGGATCGCGTTTCTTAAATTATTCAAATCCGCGGGTTGCGCTGGTTGTTTTTGTTCATTCTTCCAGACCACTTGCATCGCGTCGTGTTCGGTTCTCAGCGCAATGCTTTGCAACGAGAATGAAGATGCGCTCGCGGCAGTAAAAGCAGAGGTTAGAAATAACGGCTCAGGTTCAGGCAATAATGCAAAAAATGGAGTTCCATTTGGGAGCAAATCACTCAAGTGATTGAACGCCGAATGTAACGCGGTCGCATTCCACGCCCAATCATATCGGCGGCGGCGCAGAGCAACTTTATACGGCTCCACCGCCTCCTTGCCCCACAGCCAGCCCGCCCACAACGCGGAGAGAGTCCAAAAAGCCTGATTGGGTCGCGGCACAGAACCGATCACCGCCGCAATTGGTATCTCTTTTTTGACGATATTCGCGAGGTCTTTCAAGCGGCCTTCGTAGATTAAGATGCCGCCGCTCTCGGGGATTTTTGTAGGCCACGCTTCACATGCGACCGTTGAGCCTGTTTCTGCCCACAGGCTTAATCCACGCTCGAGCATCATCCACACATTATGCTCGCGGAATTGACTCGGCGTGCTCAACTGCTTCGGCCGCGGACGTTCCGCCGGGTGCGCCCAAATCGTATTGCCCGCGTCACATGCGAGCAGAATCAGCGCGGTTAATGCGCGCTTTCTCTCTGCGGATAAATTCAAACTATCGAGGCGATTGACAATGGTTGTGAGCACATACAATGGACGCGGTAAATAGTATTGAATGGCCTCTTCCGCATAAAAACGATCTTCATCATGTAATGCGACAACTTTTTCAAAGGCGCGTGAGCGGTGCAGCGAGTCTGTTTCTGCGATCTTTTTCACGCGTTCAATATCTTCTTCTGTGACATTTCGCTCGCCAGAGTCTCCGCAATGACTGCATTCGTAAATGCGGGCATAAGGCACGTTTTCAGCCTTGCGCCATAAAAATGCCTGTGCATAAATTTGTTGCTCACATTTTTCACATGAAGTGAGATATAAAGATTGCAGATGACCTGCAAGGCGTTCGTCCCCTTTTTTGACTGCGCCCAGGTCCGCGAGTGCGGCTGTGAATTCTGATTGCGCAGGCGGGTTGGCAAACATCTCCAGTAGAAAGCGTGTGACGGGATTATTCGCGGTGACGAGAACCCGATAGCCACTACGCGCGGCTTCCAGAACCAGCCGAGGGGAGAATCCGAATGGGTCGAGCAGCCAGCTGCCAGTTATAGTCTGATTCGAGAGCCAGGCAGAGATCACTCCCTCCTCAAGCGGAGGCAGGAATCGTGAGAGCGGCCCCGAGTCTGCGCGGTTATATCCAGAGATGTATGGTTGAAAATCCATCTTGGGTTAAGTATACATCGCCACAGAAAAAGCGTTTATGAAATTATTTTTCGAGCGGATCTGAGATGGCCTTGCGCGGGGCGGAATTCATGTCAATTTCAATGGCAGAGAGCAGAAGCTGAATCCCTAATATCACACAAAGGGTTGGGAGCATGACCGTGCCTGTAGGGGCGGGGATGTTTTTGCTTGCGTATTCAACCCATTTGACGCTTCCAAATATTCCCCCGAACAATAAAAGCGGAACGCCGATCATTAAGTATAAGGACATCATCGAGAAATCATAAATGTAATATCTCAATACGATGCGGCGCAAAAAAGTAACGAGTAATTTGAGTGGAAATTCAAATAATGTGCGCCGAATGGAAAGGTGCGAGGTTTCATTTCCATAACGCGCCGGGATGGGAACATCCATAACCATTGCGCCAAGCAGGTATAGATTTGCCAGCATGGATGTTTCAAAATAATAACGATGATCTATTTTGTTAAGCGGCAGTTGTGCAAGGATTTCAGCTCGAATGGCGAAGAAACCGTTGGTTGGGTCAAAGATATTCCAATAGCCTGTCGCGGCTTTTGTGAGAAAACTTAATCCGAGATTCCCGAGACGGCGCACTAAAGGCATTTGCTGTAACGACTGAAAATCGCGAAAACGGTTGCCTTTGACGTAATCTGCTTTGCCCTGGATAAGGGGCGTGATGAGCGCGGGGATGTGGGCCGGGTCCATTTGTCCGTCGCCGTCGAGTTTTATGACAATCTGTGCGCCGAGTTCGAGCGCCTTGCGAAAGCCAGTGACCATTGCTCCACCCACACCCTGGTTTTGCGAGTGTCGTATCAGGGTGATGCGTTTGTCTTTTTTTGCCGAATCAGCTATCAGGTCGGCGGAAGAATCGGGAGAAGCGTCATCCACTACGATAATATGTTTTATATATGCGGGCAAGTTCTGCAAAACAGATTCGATATCACGTTCCACGCGATAAACGGGAATGACTGTTGCAATATCATAAATAGTAAAATTCATCGGAAAGATTGTACTCGAAAAGGTGATAGAATCACGCCAAGGAAAAACCTATGGCGCCCGGGGAACAAATACTTATTGTAGAAAGTGATCCAGATATTGCTGATTTGATCGGAAGGCAATCGCTCCAGCCGCTTGGATATCAAGTGACTATTGTGGGCGATGCGGCTTCCGCTCTCAAACGCGCGGTTCAGACTCCCCCGCAGTTGGTCATTGCTAATTTAAATTTACCTGGCTTGAGCGGGAAGGATTTGCTGACAGCGTTGAATTCCCATGGCGTTCAAGCACCTTTGATCGTCATCGCTGAAAAAGGGCAGGAAGCGGACGCAATTCAGGCTTTTCGCCTCGGCGCTTCCGATGTGATCTTTTGGCCGGTACGCGATACTGAAGTGGTTTCCATCGTTGAGCGGGCATTGCGTCAGACCAAGGAAGCGCGTGAACGCCTAAAATTGGATCTCCAGCTAAAATCGGCGAATGAAGAACAACAGCGAAGATTGCGCGACCTTACCACGATCGTTAACACAGTAAAGTCAGTGGTTTCGATTACCGATCAACGGCTGTTGTTTGACCGCCTTCTTGAAAGCGTGCTGCAACTGGCTGAGGCGGATATTTGCTGGTTTATGCTGCGCGATGAACGCAGCAAGGCTTATTTGCTTCGCGCCCAACTCAACCTGCCTGATGCCTGGGCAAAGAAAATAAATCAACCAATTGATGACGGGATCAGTTCCCTCGTTGCCCTTTCAGGGGAAAGCCTGATTATGCATGGCTCGCCTTTGCAGAAGTTTAAAATCGCTGCGCTCGGGAAGGCGGTTGGTGTGATCCCGATCAAAATTCAAAACGAGGTGATAGGTCTATTAATTGTTGTGCGAAAGAAAGACCGTGAAATAACCCGTGATGTGCAGGTCCTGCTCGAAGCGATGGCAGACTATGCATCCATTTCATTGGTGAACGCTCGTTTATTCCGCGCTTTGGAGCAAACTGCTGAAAATGCTCGAATAGGTGAGAGACACCGCCATGCTACGCTTGAATCGATGCGTGAGGCCATTCACGGAGAATTGCAGGCGGCCGGTTATCCTCTTAATCTGGTTTTGACAGAGATGCCCGGCGCGCTCAATGCCGAGCAGAAAAAGGCGCTTGAATCGGTGCAGGCAGCGTTGAGTCGTCTTTCACGTTCTTCTGAAAAGACAGTTATCCCCGCTTCAACAAAAAATAAACCATAATATTGACCCATGGCAAAGAAAGAACTGATTCTACTAGCGCTTAACCCAGCTCCAATTTTGGATTTAATGGAGCGCACTTTGCGTGCTGGAGGTTATGAAGTCGCAGTCGCTAATGACCGTTCAGGGCTGGATAAATCAGTTCAGGAGGCCATTCCGATTTTAATGATCATTGGCGAGAAGTTTGCAGACCAGGATGGTTTGTCGGTTGCGAGCGAACTATTGCTTCGTTTTCCAACATTGCCAATTATTTTATATGCCGATCACGATACAACCGGACTTGCCAAATCTGCGCTGAAGAGGGGATTAAGCGGTTATCTATACCCCCCGCTCAAAATGCAGGATATTGTTGATGAAGTCCAAAAGAGTCTTGTGCGGGCAAGGCATCTGGGTGATTGGTTGCGGCACGAGGTAAGGCGCACCACATCATCACTTGTGGAACAGGCCGAGATCTCTGAAGCGGAGAGGGGCAAACTGGAAGCGATCATCGCAAATATTCAAGATGGCGTGATCGTGATGGACGACCGTCAAAAGATATTATTTGTAAATCGTTCCATTCGAGATATTTTCGGTTTGGATGGGCGGGAGCTTGCGGGCAAATCCCTTGCGGATGTAATCCAGAATGTGGACCTGAAGGCCATGATGATCCGTTCCAGTGAAGGACCGCTGAAATATCATGAGATCAATTTTGATGATGGCCGTGTGTTCAACGCTCAATACACTCCCATTCCCAAGATCGGCGCGGCAGTGACCATGCAGGATATTTCATACCTTAAGGAGCTTGACCGCCTGAAGAGCGATTTTATCCACACGGTGTCACATGATCTGCGTTCCCCCTTAACCTCGATCCTGGGTTATACCGAGTTGATCGAGCGCACAGGTCCGCTGAATCAGAATCAAACGGAATTTTTACACCGCTTACAGGGAAGTATTCAGCACATCACGGCCCTGGTTAATGATTTGCTGGATCTTGGCCGTCTTGAAGCAGGTTTTGATACCCGTCGGGAAGTTGTTCAGCTTGCGAGTATTTTGAAATACTCACTGGATATGTTCGACTCTCAAGTAAGGAAAAAGAATATCAAGCTTGTAAATGATATCGGCCCCGACTTAATCCCAATACGCGCCAACCCAATTAGAATCCGCCAAATGATGGACAACCTCATCGGGAATGCGATCAAATATACGCCGGATGAGGGGCTTGTCAGTGTTAACATGTTCATGCAGGATAATCAGATCATACTGAAAGTTCAGGATACCGGCCCGGGCATTCCACCTGAAGAGCAAAGCCATGTGTTTGAAAAGTTTTATCGTGCCACCAATGCTCCCGATGGCGTGGAAGGTTCGGGTTTGGGACTTGCCATTGTTAAATCAATTGTAGATAGCCATCAGGGACGTGTATGGGTGGAGTCAAATATGGGGCATGGGTCAACCTTCATTGTAATTCTCCCCACACAAGAGTAATAAAATTCACTCTGTTCGATTAAAGATGCCGCCGCGAAGTGAAAACTTCGCGGCGGCTTTCGCCAAAGGAGGAGACTGGGAGGAGCATGTTGGAGGTGTCTTTGTTCCGTCTCCGCCCTTATATTATTACAATTCCATTTTTTCAACCATCGTCAAATGTCACGCTTTGGTTGTGACAATATTCACAAATATTTATCGATTCTGGAGATACTCGCGTAAGTATGAAATGGCTTCTTCAACGTTTGAATACGCCTGTATCGTGAGCGCGCGGGTTGGATTGCCGGTGATCATTTTGGATACTCTGTGGTCTTTTTGGTAAATGCACAATGCAGGTTTCCCGATGTGCAGCGCGTACCCGATCTCATACCCCACGCCATGTGAAGGCACGCTGACTTCTGCGATCAATACATCACAATTTTTTATCCAATTTACATCACGTTCGAATACATCTTGCGGCGCGAGAATGCGTTCGTTTTCGATAACCTCTGATTGCGCCAGGTGTGAAGTGGGAATAATGTGTCCATCCGCAATCAGCGCGGCCACGATCTCCTGATAAACAGTTTCGAATTCCCTTCCGCCTGTGATGGAACATGCGAAATAAATATTCATTTTTTGTTGCCGGGCAATCGTGAAAGAATTGAACTGTTTCTTTTTTGTTGAGAATTGACTGGCCCGGTGCCTGTGCGCATACTTTCCAATTCCGAGCTGAAGCGCATCCAATCGTCAACCACGATCACAAAATGCGGTGTCTTATCCTTGAAGAAAAGCGGCGAGAGAAATAATCGCAAAGAGGACCGCGACATGGGATGACCGTTCAGTTCGATCACGAGCGCGGTCATTTTGGATAGCGGTTGAATGATCTCCGCCCGCCATTTTGAGACGCTTTGGGGTGGGAACAATGCGCCAAAATTTGCCGAGGATGCGCGAAAAAATCTTTTGTATGAGATGTTGAGCCGTAAAAATGGCGTGGCCAGTTTAAGATGGTCGCTGAACGGTTGCACGTACGCCCCCTTGCGAGCGATCAATAACAAAAGACCGGCAAATATATTCAGGCCGCCGATGCTGGCGGTTGTGAGCCAGCGCCATTGTTCAAATCCCCAAGAGTACAAAGCCCATGAAAGACCCAGCAAGCCAAGTCCAATCGCGAAGACCGCCGGCCGCCAAATATCGATCATGCGAGTATAGACAACCAGGGGATAACGACGCCCGCCTTTTGCCATGATTTATTTCTCATCCTGTGATTTGAGCAAGTCCTCGTTTCCTACCTGACCGTTTGGCTGGTTGCTGTTCAATTGAACAATCAGCTTCCCGATAGCTTGTTCGAGGTGCTCACCCTTGAGACTAAAGGTAATATCGCCGCGTGTCTTTTCAATGATACTGCGCGCGAGATCTGTTTGACGGCGGAGGCCATTGGTGATCGCGTCGGGATAATCCATGGTGACCATGACGGAATAAATTTCGTCCATAATTCCAAGCAGTCTTTCCACTTCCTGTGAATACCCATGACGAAGAATATCCAATGAACGGCGGCGCAATTCGCCGACGACTTCGGCCAACCCGTTGAGATATGTCGAGGGTTCAACGACCAGTTCTTCGGGAGTCAGAAGCGGCTCGTTCCTTATCAAGGCGCAGGTGACATGAGCTTCGACAAATTCTTTGAGCGCATCCTGTGTGTATCCCGCATAAAAAAGGTCAGGGTAATTGGAAAGTGAATTACGTAGAGTGTCAGCCAGTTGGCGGGCTTCCTGTAAATGAGCGTTCATTACATCGGTTTCATCACGGTGGACAGCGCGGATGGCGAGTGAACATGCACGGGTTAATTGACGGGCCTGTGCGAGCGCCAGATCACGTGCTGAGGTGCGGGCGTCAAAGGTCTTTCGAATCTGTTCTGTGATCTGTTCAAGTTTATGCATGTTGATCTACGCTTCTTTGGGCGGTTCAGGCGGTTGTTGGAACGGACGAAAAAGATTATCTGCCAGGGTGGAATTGGCGGGAAGGTGTATCTCTCCAAAGGCGGCTTCATAGCGGGCAATGTTTTCGGTGAGCGCTCTTACTAATAATTTTGCGCTGAGCGGAGTCATTACAACGCGCGAGCGAACTTTTGCTTTTGGTTCGCCGGGCAGGAGATGGGCAAAATCCAGCACGATGTCTGCGGGGGAGTGGGCGATGCGCGCGAGGTTGGCATATACAATTTCAAGGTCCGCGGGGATCTCAAGAATAGGGCCGACAGGCTTGGGTGGTATTTGAGGTGTGGTCATGAGTTCATCCGTTTTGTAAAGACTTCGGAAGTCCGCCTGCCTTCCGAAGTCTGGGTGAATTAGTTTATGTTAGAAGGGGATGTCGTCTTCGGGAGGAAGTTCGGCCATTTCCATGCCGCCCCCACCTGAGACTGGGCCGCCTTCATTATCGACACGAGACGATAGGAAGCGAACAGTGGACGCAGTCACTTCAAATGATGAGCCTGAAGAGCCGTCTTGTTTTGTCCAAATCTTGGGTCCGCCAGTAGCTGGATCCGCGCTCATTCGACCATCTACGAGAACCTGTTGACCTTTTTTGAGATATTGATTGCAAATCTCGGCTTGTTTACCCCATGCGGTCACGCGGAACCAAATGGTTCTCTTTACTTTTTCACCGTTGGCGCTGGTATAAGATTCGTTGACTGCAACGGAAAAACTGGTGACAGCCTGTCCTGATGGGGTATAACGCATTTCAGGGTCACGTCCCAAATTGCCAGTGATGATAATTTTTTGATAACTCATTTTTCCTCCGAGGGTATGTGTAGATTATTGTGTGAGATATGAATTAACCCATGGAGTTTCCTCTGGGTCTATTTCCGCAATTTTATCAGCAAGTATATTAAGTAGTGTGATGGATTGCCTGGCGGCTTCATATAATAACTCTGAATTGACATCCCGTTTTTTCATATATTGTTGGATGTCTGTGGAAAAGATTGGCGCGTCAGACGATTTATGGTGAATGATGGAATTCCTTGCTTTGATCAATTTCTTCAAAAGCTCAAACCATTTTTGTTGACGGGACAATTCTCTGCCCGTGATTAGTTTCGGAACAACGATCCATTTGCTTAATGTGTCGAGTTTATCCAAATGATCTTTGACGAACGCATCGCCTAAATGGCGGGCGGCGTAATCGTATATATACGCTTCAACAGCCATGGTTGAGAAAACAATGACAATCAAGGATGATTTTGCCAAATCATTCCGAAATGGGGTGACTTTCTGCTCAAATAAAACCGCTTCATCCTCCCCGTTTGTCTTTGTGGGCCTTTTCTCAAGTTCTTTTATCTGCGTTTCAAGCGACATCATTTTTCCATGGTTTTCTTTTGCAATTCCTGAAAACAAGGATATTGATGATGTTCGCGCATTTGAAACTTGATTTTTCATATGTACAGGCCATTTTTTAGTTAAAGGTACCCGTCGAACGACGGCGGGGGAAATATGACAAATCGTATTGTACTCTCACTTTCTTTATTTGTTAACGAGTTGAGTTTAATCACAAATAATGGTTTATGTTTGCGGTAAGAAATCCCGCTCTTTATGTTGTCATTTTAATAACCGTTTACTGGAATCTTTACCAATTTACAAAGGAGAGAAACATGAATCTTAGTATTAAGCACTATGGCATTATCCTTGCTGGTCTGGTCGCCGCCTACTTTCATATCATCCTTTTTCCAGATATTATGTTTATGCTGAACGGTCTTGGCTATATAGGTTTGTTGGGCGCATATTTTTTGCCCATCCCTTTCTTTCAGCAGCGGCATAAAATGGTCTGGTGGGGACTTGTCGGTTACACCCTGCTTACCATTGCATTATGGGCCATCATGGGCGATAAAAACTTTGTAGCAGGTACAAACAGCGCGATTGGCTACTATGCAAAAACCGCTGAGGTGGTTTTGCTTGCGCTCCTATGGGCGGATAAGTCGAAGTAAAAATCTATGCGATTGGAGTCCGAACCCACACGGGCGCGGACAGTAGACAACAAAAATGACGATCCATGCGGGTCGTCATTTTTGTTGTAGAATCAACTTATGAAACTTGCCAAAAACCACCTTCTCGTTTTTATGCTTACCCTGTTGCTGAGTACCCTTGCCTGTCAGCTGTTTTCAAAGCCAGATTCCGAACCCACCCGGGAACCATTTTTGCAAACCACCAGACCTGAACTTGTTTTCACCCCTGATACCCTGCCTGATGCAGAAGCGGGTGTCCCGTACGAAGTGACAATCCAAATTTCACAAAATGAAACTCCAGTTGGTGATTTCCTGATTGTGGAGGGAGGACTGCCGGATGGTCTCACGTATGAATTTGTGGAGGGAGAGGACAACGCAAGGATATTCGGTGTCATAAGAGAGTCCGGGACATATAAGTTCAAGGTGAGTGTCTGGTGTTATGGCACAAACGTTAGCGGGCAGACAGGCGAAAAAGAATATACTCTTCTGGTAAAGTAAATGAATAAAAAAGACGACCGATACAGGCCGTCTTTTCATTTAACCAATCTCATAAGAATAAAGGATGGTTTCCATTTCCTGTGGAGTCAGCCCGCCGTGATGACCATAATACTTTTGGTCAAATTTATTCTTCTCATACCACCATACAGACTCGTATCGATAGGACAGGATCACAAGGTTCGCCACGCGTTCCCGAAAACGGGATGAGATTTCATTTCCAAAATATCCATCTGCGATCAGAGTATCCGTTTTGACAACGTCCGCTTTCCCCTCCAGCCGTTTGGCAAGGAAGGACTGAGCTTCATCAAGCATGTCATCTTTGATGTAAAGGAACATGTCACGCGGCGAGCCTGCCGGGACAAGTAAATGTCCTTTGCGATTCTTCTTCAAGAAGCGTTGAAAGCCTTCAAAATTTGGGTTGGTGTTCAAGAAAACGGTGGTCTTCGGGTCAACTTCGCACATGCCATGATCGGCTGTCATCATGAAAAGGATTCTTTTCTTCCCTTTGAAGGTGCGTTCAAAATAATGTTCCATCATGAGCAGGAAGGTTTCGATCTCCGCTTCGGTCTGCGCGCCATTGGGGCCATATTCATGGGCTAGCGAATCGATCTTGTCAAAGTAAAGCTGAATGTATGTGGGATTCTTCTGTTCTTCCAGTAACATACCCATATTCACAAAGGCTTCCGAAAGTGTTTTGAAGGAACGCATCTCAGAACCCGCCATGACAACATTTCCATAAGTGGAAGGCGTGTAGTCACGCAAACCAAAATTGAAAGAGTCCACGCCCATCTTTTTCAATTCAGGATAAAAAATTCCTTTTGGATAGATCGCCGCCGCATTCACTTTTCTTGTCTTCAAAGAATCGCGTTCCTTCGTGCCCGCAAACGAAAACAATAATGGAGCGATGATGCGATCCACTTTCGGTTCATAGTAAAACCACTCATGCACACCAGTCACACCCACAGGTAGTCCCGTGTGAAGTGTTGTCACATGCGCGGCAGTTGTGGACGGGAACTGTGAAGTCAGTTTTTCGATCCTGCCGTGTTTTGCAATGCGTTTGATAAAAGCGGCATCCTGAAAGCGTTCGTAAAATCTCCAGCCAAAAGCATCTACGAAGAGTAAGACTACGGCATCATATTTTTTGGAAGCGAATGCATCCTTGATTCGATTTGGGATTCCCGCGAACCCGCCGGAGTCGTATTTTGGTTTGATGAAAGATTCATTCACTTTTGCACCATAGGTTTCGGATTTCAAATAGTTACTTAAAATTCATCTTCTATCGTAGAATTATAGTATTCATTTGCCTAGGTGGTAGATAAAGGAGTAATTACAATGGCAAACAAATCGAAGTTAACCTTAAGTTTACAACTTAACTCTGAGAAAAGTCCGCTTTCAGGGGTAGGGCCAGGGGTAGGTTTAACTTTTATCAAAGCGTATTTCCCTGCTGCTCAAAATACCATACGCATTGCAAGTGCATATTTCACATTAAAAGGTTATAAGCTTGGTAAAGATTTTATATCACCTCAAACTCAACTTCAAATTTTGGTTGGACGAGAAGAGGGTGTTCATGCTAAGGATGTGTTAATAGATGAGATTGTCGCTGACTTTGGAGATTGCGGGGAGGATTTACATGATGCAATTCTTGATTTATTACAACGAATAGAAAATGGGCAATTTGTTATTAAAGACGCTCGTGAGCTGCAAGTGAAATTTCATTGTAAATTTTATATATGTGATGATAAATATATTTGGCATGGGTCAGCAAATTATACAGGCAAAGGTTTAGAACAATCTGCTGAACAAGTTAGCGTAAGTGGTGATTCAGAGCAAATCAAGCTTTTCACTAGGTGGTACGATGATGCATTGAAAGATGCTCGTGATTTATTAGCCGAACTCATAGAAAGGTTGGAGTCATTAATTAATCTGGCGGAGCCTTTTAATGTTTACCTGAAAACTTTATACCTTCTAAATAACTCGCCAGAACTAAAGAGAAGACCTAACGCAAATATTCCGACATATTACCAAAAAGGTGTTATTGCAAATGCAGTTAATCAAGCACGTGAATTTGGCGGAGGGATAATTGTTGCTGCTACTGGGCTAGGGAAGACAATAATCGGAGCTGAAATTGCATTGTATTTGCAGTCTACACAAAATATAAAAAGAGTGATTTTGATTGCGCCAAATGGGGTAATAGAAAACTGGGAAAATGCATTTGAAAGCCTAGATGTTTATCCGAAATATTTCAATACAGGCGTTCTGTTTCGTAAGCCTTCAAAGGGTGTGTCTAAGGCGAACGAACTTGATAAGATTTTAAAAGGAAGTGACCATGAGACTCTTATTATTATTGACGAGGCGCATTTTTATAGAAACCAACTTCTTTCCGAAAAGATTAAAGGAGAGAAAAGCTTAGTGTATAAGCGTTTAGTACCTGTTATTAAAGCGGGTGCCAAAATTTTCTTGTTAACAGCTACTGTTTACGGAACAAATTACCAAAATTTAAATAGTTTGTTGTACTTGTTGCCACATAGGCAAATAGATTCGTTGACTAAGTTAGTTCCTTGGGAGGCTAAAAATCCCGATGAGTTTACTAAATTGCCCGTTGTAACTATATTAGGATTGCCTCATGTATTGAAAATGGCTAAAGATAAACGTGATGTGGATGAGAATGGTAGAACATTCATCCAAATATCTGACAAGCGTAAATACTTGCCCGAAAGGATCAGGTTGTATTCTGTTTATTACGAACTTTTTTTGCAAGAAGAAATAGAGAACGCTTTTGAAGAGCTTTGTTTTGATCAAGCTAAGAAAATTTCAAAATCTTGGTTTGATGATTCTACTCTTACAATTCGTGAGGGAATTACTGACGCAGGGCGTAAAACATCAGTTGAGAGTTGGCTCAGTTCGCCAATGGCGATGGCTGATAATATCGAAAACAACCTTACAACCTCTACTTATGTAGACAAGTATGATTTGCCTCAACACGAGAATCCTAATTCTCAAGTTAGCTTTGAAAAAAGAAGAGACTTAATGCATTTAAGCTTGTTGGAACGTAAAAAGATATTGAAGCCTATTGCAGGTAAGCTTGCTAGTTTAAGCGTAGACGATAAGCTTCTTAAGCTTAATGAAATTATAGTAAAACATTGTGTGGAAATGGAGGGCAAGGTTATTATTTTTGTTAATAGACATTTGACGGCGTTGTATTTACTGAATGCTTTGAATCAACTTTTCATAGGGAAAATTAAAGTGGGATGTACTGTTGAACTTGGTAAAGATGGTACGCGGTTAGGGAAAAACCGACCTGAAACTTTAAAGAAATTTTCCCCGCTTTCTCATAACCTTGCTAGTAATGAAGTTTCAGACGAAGAATACAATGTGCTAATATGCACAGATGCAGATGGCGTAGGAATTAATTTGCAAGATGCTGATACAGTGGTGAATTACGATCCGCCTGATAGCGCTGATGTTTTGTTTCAAAGAGCGGGGCGAGTGTTGCGAATGACTGATGACCCCGGTCGAATAGTGCATTTTTATAGACTTGAACGGCATTGGTGCATAAATCGAAAAGTAGGCGCAATTCATTTGTTGGAATGAAAAGTTATGCCACTTTGTAACTTTGGGGCATACCCAGATGCGTCATTTTGTTGAGAGCGGCGCAGCGAACTAAT